>PLZL01000383.1 GCA_003152145.1 Limisphaerales bacterium | reverse complement strand
ACGAAATTCACCGAATATCCCAATATTGACCCCACTTTACTATTGTGCACCCGGATCGGAGCACCAAACGTGTCAACCGATAAAAGTCGGCACCGATGCCTATACAGGATCGTGTGGAGTGGGGACTCCTCCTTACCATTGTGGGTGCGGCAATCTTAGCCCATACGCGAATTATCATCAGTTAGCATCAGCATCTTCTTGCTAATAGTGAATGCGTTATGCGGATTAGACACTGGATCAGAATTACGGGTGTAGTATTAATCTTATTAGCCAACGCGAATATTATTCAGATTGCACTGGATCAACGCCTTGAAGCTAATGTTGATCCAGTGTTTTCGTTTATTTCATTTAAGCTATCGCACATTTGTGCGATAATTCTTGAATGCGGAATTGGGCTTCTGTGTTTGATCTCCAGTGATCAAAAATGTCAAGGTGTTGCTCTAGTGTCAATCGGATCAATATTCGCAAGTTATAGATTGACATACATGTATCTCGGAATTAAAAAACCATGCGACTGCCTCGGCGTTCTAGAAGGAGTTCTCAAAATGAATCATAGCGTGGCGGTTTTCCTAACGATAATGCTTATATGCGCATTTTTTCTGATAGGATTTTGGGCTTTCATTGACGCTCATAAAGCAAAATACATTAATAGCTTAAATTAGGGATCATCGAATCAAGCGGACTTGCCAAAAGCAATGACACGGGAAGCGCGAAATGGCAGTCTTGATGGTTGCTAGCGGTTCTGGCCCTGACTCGATTTGGTGGACAGTGTTGAGGTGACACATGGGGCATAAGTAGGAGCAAAGGCTACTGTGAAATCCACAAATGTTATGATAGGACTTGTGCTTATTTTCTTTTGCCTTTATCAATTGGTAATTTGCCAATACTCTGTCTTTGCTTTTGAGTTTGAGGGAAGGTTAAGTCAGGCAAAATTCATATTGCCGGTATGGCTCTCGGTTTGGTGCAGCGCACTGTTCCTGTGGGCTTTTACTGCGCGTCACCTGTTACTCAGTGGGCTGCTTGTCGTAGCCGTGTTCATGTATTTTATGGACTATGATGCCATCTCGCCGATGTCAGGCTCGAACGTGCTTTTAGCCGGCGTGACGCTAGGTCAGGGAGTGAAACTTGTGCTACAAAATGGGAGACAGGACGCGCAATTCGGAAAAATTTCGCATTGCACAAGTTCGTACTCTAACGTGTCAATTTTTCTTAGTGGTTTGGTGTTAATGCTAGCAGCGCCATCATGGCTGCATTTGAATTTCGGGAGTAACTTTTATCTTGGTCCACGCTGGATGGGGCTTTGGAACAATCCCAATGATTACGGGGTGTTGATGAGCGCAGGAGTAGTGCTCGCAACCGGATTGCTTGCAGTAAGTCCAAAGTCCAAAGTCCAAAGTCCAAAGTCAGAAGAGGGTTTTTTGCGGTCTTTGCGTTTTTTTGCGACTAAAATAGTTGGGGACTCGCGGAGCTTGTCCCTCCGAATTGTTTTGTTTATCGCGGCGGGGATGATGGGGGTGGGATTGGTGTTCAGTTACAGCCGGGGAGCATGGGTGGGAACGGCCATTGGTTTGTTATACCTGGCAAAGGGCCATGGGAAGCTTAAATGGCGATGGTTTCTGCCGGGAGTATTAGCTGTGACGGTGGTGGCATGGATTTTCTGGAACACGCCGCGCACAGGGTCATGGTATTTCCAGCGACTGGATTTGAGCAGAGGCTCGGTGCAACACCGGGTGGCCGCTTGGAAAGCAGGCCTTGAAATAATGCGGGATCATCCGTTTGGCCTCGGCTGGAACAAGGCGGTGGAAACCTACAACAAGGAGTATTCACCGCCGGAAGATGGTGCGGCAGCCATTGCCACGAATGATTATTTGATGTTGGGAACGCAATTGGGGATTCCGGGGTTGGTTTGTTTTCTGGCGTATGTGGCGCTGTGTTTTAGAAGTCCAAAGTCCAAAGTCCAAAGTCCAAAGTCATCCGCGAAGGCAGAGGACAGAAGTCAGAAGTCAGAATCAAAGACTTTGGACATTGGAAATAGGACATTGGACTCGGCGAAAGCCGCTTGTCGCGCGGGTGCTTTGGCTTTGTTGGTGGCGTTCTGGTTTGATGGCGGATTGTTTAAATTGGCAACGGCGGCAGTGTTCTGGATTTTGTTGGAGTTGGGAACAAACACACCAAAAGAAGGAGGACGAATGAAAAAGGCATCAACCGTTCAAAAATCAAAAATCAAAAATCAAAAATTGGAAATGTCATCAGGATTCACACTCATCGAAATGCTCGTGTGCATCGCCATCATTGGAATTCTGGCGGCGTTGCTGCTGTCTGCCATGGCAGGCTCAAAAGAAAGTGCGGAAAGGACACAGTGCCGGAACAACTTACGCCAGATTGGCATAGGTATGACCGCCTACGCGACGGATAATGACGAATACGTCATTAGCGCCCGACGCAATAAACCCGATGATCCGAGCGAAGGCAGCTTCGTGCAGATTTGCCTTGATCCACAAACTGCCAAGAGCACCAAAACCGTGGGATTGGAAGTCAGTTCCTCAAATCATCTGAGTGTTTGGACCTGCCCTGATCGGCCCGGACTTCCGCTATATGAAAAGACCACGAAGGAGGGTGGATATGAAGTCGATCAGTGGATTATCGGATACCAGTATTTCGGTGGAATAACGAACTGGGTCAATCCGAGTTTCCCGGACGGAATTCCGTCGCGCAGCCCCGTGCGTCTGGCGCAGTCAAAACCGACTTGGTGTCTAGCGGCGGATACGGTAATCAAGGCGGGGCGATGGGGTGCTGTTTCCACTTACCACCCGGGACCGCCTTTTGAAAATATGCCGCCGCATGGGAAAACGACACTCGAAGCGCCGCCGGGTGGCAACGAATTGTTTGTGGACGGCTCGACCCTATGGATTAATTTCGAGCAAATGTATTTTTTGACGACTTGGAAAGGAGCGCTGGACTCTCGACAAGCATTCTTGTATCAGGAAACGAGCGACTTTGAGCCGGCACTTGTTGAAGTATTACCGAAACTCGCCGGGCCCCGTTTCAAGTAGTGGACATTTACATTTATACACATGACTTTCAATCATGAATCCTGATGGCAACATGCAGCGTGCAGGTTTTCAAGATAAATCCACTTCGGTTTTGGTTTGTTGGCGGGTTGTTCAAGCTGCCGACTGCGTCCACGTTATGGATATTACTGGAGCTTGGGTGGGCGAATGTTTACCGCATAAACGCAGAGCGCAGAGTTGAAAACGAGGGACGGCTTCCACTCAGCAAATGCGACGAGTTCATCAGTTGTGCGCTATTTAAATTACAGAATTGGATTGCCATTGTTGGCGCTGTTGTGCCTTCTTCTAGCGATGGCTTGGACTAAGGAGAGCGACACATTCCGCCGAATCGAATTCTCCTTGACAACTCCGCATAGCGGAGAGACGAAAGAGATCGCCATGTTACCCAACCCGGATGCCCGATTTCCTGTCGTAATTTATGTTCACGGACCGGGAGAAAATCTGCTCTCCATCTCCGATTCTTTGCGCCAGACCGCCGAACTTGGCATGGCGGCTGTGGGAATTGAATGCAATCAAACTAACCAGGCGGCGTTTGGCGAAGAATTTGCGGCGCTTCAGAACTATGTCCAACGCCAGCCATGGGCGCAGAGCAACGCGGTCGCATGGGTGGGAATGAGTCTCGGCGCGCAAAGGACACTTCGATTCATATTGAAGCACCCGGATGTTCAGCCGCAACTGCTGGTGCTGCTCTCCGGCGGCTGGGATGATGAGTTGGATTCAAAAATCAAACCCCGCGACCCTCAATCCGCACCGTGCATCCGTTGTCCGATCCTGCTCGTTCACAGCGACAACGACGCGGTGTTTGCCTTGGAAGACACAAAGCGCCTGGCCGCGCTACTGGACACAAACGGTGTTTCCGTGAGTCTGCGCGTTCTGCCCGGCGCTGGACATGATTTTGGCCTGGAGCGCCCCGTGGTGTTCCGCGAAACGGCAGAGTATTGCCGTGCGCACCTGCCGCCGGCGGACTATACCGCCACTATGCGCGATTGCCATTTAAATGAGGCGGAACGCCAGCGGTTCAATCTGGCGATGCAGCGTGCCGGAGAACATCGGCGGGAATTGTGGGAGGCCGTGGCTTCGTCACGCGAACCCGAACGCCGCACGCTGATGATGGTGATTGGCGGGTTGGAAGATTACGACCTGGCCCATGTGAAGGCTTCTTATTTGAAAGAGAACGTCCACCTGGCGTGGCAAGCCACGCGGACGTATCCCTGGTGCTGCAACACACCGCTGGATCTCTTTGAAAAATACACCGCAAGCCCGCGATTTTTTCAGGAACCCATCGAAGATTGGCGTCCTAAACTCAACCGGATGCTCCGGCATGAGGTGAAGTATTGCAGGACGACTCAGGAAACGAGTGACAAAGTCTGGAAATTGATGAATGAAAAGGTGGCGTTCAGTCTTCAGGAATCGGGCGGCGGGATTGATCCCTTGAAAATCATGGACGCCGGCAAAGGCGATTGCCTTGGCGTTTGCATCATGTATGCAGCAATAGCCCGGTCGGTGGGCTTGGCTGTGAGGGTGACGCGTATTCTTTGGCAGAATTCATTGGGAGAACATTTTTGTGTGGAAGTGTGGAGCAGCGAGGACCAACGATGGCATGAAATTGATGTGAGCGCAGGGAATCGCGCCTTCGACAATGATTGGGTGATGCGCGTTCCCAAAACGGCGATTCTTGCGCCAACGGGTGACTGCGGTCTTTGGGATGGGTTGGGGGTCGGCCGCTGGAGTTCTTTCACCAATACGATCGGACTTATCTACCCCAGTGGAGACGTGTCAATCAAGGTCCTCGATCATGGCATTCCCGCACCTGACCGGACGGTGGGGATCAAACTGCCTACCGTCAAGGGGCTCATTTACATGGCTCTCGCTCGAACGGATGCCGAGGGAGAAGCTCGTCTGACACTCGGCCGGAGCGCGCAGTATCCGTATCTGTTCTTTGTGCTGCCTCCGGACGAAGCGGCTGTCAGTGCCAGTTATCCTTATCCATTCTCGCGCCACAATTTCGGTGATGAAACCTGGCAGTGGGTGCAGGTTCAACCGGGTCGGACCCAGGAAGTCTTTTTGAATCTGGAAAACCGCCGGCCTTTCGACCCGAACCTGAAACCACCCGTAGTGCCCAAGCCGGTTTTCTGATTTCAATGCTGAAACGAATTCCAAGAACACGCGCCGAATGGACCACTTGGGCACAAGTGGCGGAACAGAAGTCACCTGCACGGTTTGGCGTCTGCATGCTCGCGGTGGCGGCGGGCCTGATGGTAGCTCATTACACAGTTGATGAACTGGGCTACCACCCGGAAACGAGTCTTTGGAAAGCGCGGGCGTTTTGGTCGGATGCGTGGATGTTCGCCGCGATTCCCGTCTTGAATTGGTTTGGATGGAGACTGGTATCGGCCGGCAGATTGAAAAGTCTAAGGCCGATTTTGGTGATGGCGGCCGTTCTATGTGCTGGAAGTGTCCTCGCTTATTGCGCCCCTGATATCCTCCATTCCATCGAGCGCATGCACCTTCACAGATTCGATCCTCCGATTGAAATGTGGCACTGGTTTGCTTTTCGATTTTATTGGCAGTTCTGGACTCCGACTGTTCTGGTTATCGGGAATCTGGTTCTGTTCCAGCGTTGGCGGCGGGAAAATGTCACGAAATCACCTTCGCAATCCAAGGCTTCCACGCCTTCAACAGCCAGTCGAACCCGTCTGATTCTGCAGGCCCTGGCAATAACCAGTGCAACTGCGGCGTGCGGAGTCATGGCCTTTTATCTCGTATTGCCCAGACTGCCAGCGGACGGGGATATCTTATCGCTGGCTCGGACCGTATTGGTCGAGCCGCGCCTGAGAAACGATTTTGACTACCTTATTCAACAATCGTTTTCCGCAGGCCAGCCACTCGCGCCATTGCTGGCGCACGTGAAGTTGGCGGATCGGCAGCGGCATCAGGTTTACTCGAATCTCAGCGATTCCCAGTTTCAGGAATATATCCTGTCGCCCGAGATCGCTCCTCTGCCGTTGGCCGAGTTGGACTGGCGACAAACCTTGTGGGAAAACTTTTATCCGCAGGTGCGTCACGAATCAGACCCCAGGCAGGCCGCACGCATCGTCCTCCGGCTGCTTCGAGAACGCGTGGGCATTGACCCCAGCTATGATTATCGGGTAGGGGTGGAAACCATTTGGACCCAGCAGATGACGGACGAAACTGGCTTCGAACGAATTTATGTGGCGGCTCTCCGATCCGTCGGTGTCGCCTCCCGCCTCGGCGAATCGGGACAGGCGGAACTTCTGTATGGGAACGCCTGGCAGCCGGCCCCTCGCCCTGCGGTTTCCACTTTTGAACCCAAGAAATTCCCTGTGCCCCAATTCGGACTGGTCAATTTCAGAAATTGGGCCGGCGACGACTGGTCAAGTGGCGGTCCATGAATTGAGAATTCGGCGTTCCCACGAGGAAATTTGAGGAATCGAAAATGTCCCCAAAATCCAGCCATAAAGCCAAATCCGACCGGATTCTCAACTGCGTCAAAGGATACATTTATCTGACAGCGACGGCGCTCGGCTTGATCGGACTCTTCTTGCTCTTCACAGTGTGGGCCACGCGGAACAACAACGATTGGTGGCTCGGCTGGCACGACCCGTTGCTGGGTATCAACAACCGAGCGATGCTGATCCTCGGCGCCATCTTGCACCTGGGAGTGTCGGCGTATCTGTTTGCGGCGCGTGATTTGACGAACCGGAGCCTGGCCGTGCTGTGGACGGGGTTAAACCATTTGATCTACTACGTCGGAGTCCTTTTGATGGAACCTTCCGCTCTACCGAACACGGAACGATTCATCGGATGGAGGCTGCGACTCCAGCCGGCAGCCGTGGATACTCAATGGAAGTTCTTTCAGGCTTACTTGGCTGTTACAAGCAGCCTGATCCTCTTTCTGTTGTGGCGCCACTCGAAACGGCTCCGAAAGGAAACATGGTTGAAGAATTGGCTGGACACCCGGACAGGCCAGCCAAAAGAAAAGCCGGTTGTTTGGAAGAAGCCGGTGACAGCCGACGATTATACAAAAAATGTCTGCTCTCATTGCGGTCATAAAATCGCCTTTCCGTTGAGCCGGGTTGGGGAATGCATTGCCTGTCCACATTGCGCCGCCACGATCAAGCTGCGCGAACCACCGGCCCAAATGGTGTAGTGTCCACAATTCCTTCGGTAGACCGGTTCCGACGCGATTGTGCGCTTTCCGCCGGCCGTGTTCGGTTGGCCTGGGGCAATGACATGGTGTTCTTCATGTCGAACGTCGTTCCGCAGACGCCGGACAATAATCAGGGGCCGTGGGAGAATCTGGAAACTTATTGCCGCACGCTGGCGCAAACGAACGAGTTGTTGATCATCAGCGGGCCGAGCGGCTTTGGCACCAACCGCACCGATTCCACCGGACAGGTTTATATTCCGTCAAACACTTGGAAAATCATCGTGATGGTTCCTCCGGGCGGCGGCACGGCGTCAAGCCGTATCACGGATACAACGCGGGTGATTGCGGTAAACATGCCGAACATCGCGGGCATCCGCAGCGTTGCATGGACGAATTATCTGACATCGGTGAACGCGATTCAAAACAACACGGGTTACACATTTTTCACGGCGTTGCCAGCGGGTGTGGCGGCGGTATTGCGGGCCAAGGTGGATGGCGTTCCCGCGCCGCCGACGTTGAGCGCCGTGTTCTCCGGCGCAAAGTTCATCATTTCGTGGCCGTCATCTGCAACGGGATATTTGTTGCAGCAAACCACGAATTTGAGCACGACCAACTGGACTGCTTTCAGCGGCATGGTGAGCAGCAACAACACGACGATGAACGTGACCAATTCATCGCCGACGGGAAATATGTTCTATCGCTTGTTCCAACCGTAAGGGCGCGCAAGGCGAGATTCAATTGCGCAACTTGGTTGCCAACGGTCTGTTTCCCACCCCCATAGCCTAGATTTGATCTGGGATGTCGGATTTGGCGAGAACGAGCGTTTTACGGGGAATGCGGACAATGCGCTCATCAGGACCGCAACCAGCCGTTGGCGGCAACATTCCCCCCGCATCGGTAATGTCCGCGCCGATCACGGCGAAATCACCGCTGGCGAGTTCAAAGATGTCCGGGCAACCGCGACAGCCGACGGACTTTGCTCCGTTCTCGTGCGGGTCGGGGCCGAGCCTGCGAAGAAATATGGGTTGCGCATTCATGCGAACGACAATCGGGGAATCGTGGGGAAAATGCAAGAATAAAATAGCACATATATCGGGTTTTATTTGAAACCGCTTCCTGTTTCCGTAAGGATTGTGGCATACCCGTATCGTCGCATTGTCGGCCAGAAAATCCGCGCTTATCGCAAGCAGGCAGGGTTGAGCCAGGAGAAATTGGCTGAAAAGGCCAGTCTGAGTTACAAATACTTGGGCGAGGTCGAGCGCGGATATGTCAATGTTTCGTTGGATTCCTTGACGAGAATCGCCAAGGCGCTCAAGGTAAGACTGCGCGAACTGGTGCGCGACGCTTAAAAGGCTTCCCCATTTCAGGCTGCCGGTTGCGGATGGCCTTTTTGTGATAGAATGGGGGCATGGGAGTCGGGGAATGGATTTCACAAAATTGGTTCGACCTTTTCAGCTCCGCCGGCATCATCGGCGGCTTGTGGTTCACGGCTGTCTCGCTCCATTCGGAAACCAAGACCCGCCGCGTTGCCAACCTCCTGACCATCACCGCAAATTACCGTGAAGTCTGGAAAGAATTTTTCCGTTCCCCGGAACTGGCCCGGGTCATCGAGCCTTTGGCGGATGTGGCAAAGCGGCCGGTCACGTCAGAGGAGGAATTTTTCGTGAGCATGGTCATTTCGCACACAAGCAGCATGTATGAAGCGCTCAAGGACGAACTGGTGACCAAGCAGGAAGGACTGCGGCGAGACGTTGGATCATTCTTCTCATTGCCGATTCCACAGGCTGTTTGGAAGAAAATGAAAATTTTCCAAAATGGAGATTTTGTGGTATTTGTCGAAAAGTGCCGCAGGGGGGGGCATTCGTTTTAAGGATGCTGGCGCTCATCTTCGGATTTGCCGGAGAAAATCGCGGCCTCGGCGCGCTTCAAAAAGGCAACGCGCGATAGTTTGTTGTCGCGGCCGTGTCTCTGTCCATTCTGCATCTCTGAAAGCCAACACATGAACATTCAGAATCTGCATTGGGCTTTGCCGCCTAAAGACGAAGCGTGACCGAGAGAATAAACGCCAACGGCGGCTTGTTCGCAGAGGCGCACTTGCTTCATCGCCCCGGTTTATTAAACTCGCGTCATGCATTGGCGTGTTTTGTTCATCCTGCTCACGGTGCTTGGCTGCCGGGTTTCCTCTTTGGCTCAATACTCCGGTTCTGCGCTCGCTGAAATCAAAGCTGCCGCTGATGCCGGCGATCCCGCCGCCCAGGACAAACTCGCCGAACAATTCATCCTGCGGACCGACATCAAGCAGGCCGAATTCTGGTATCGCAAGTCCGCCGAACAAGGCTATGCCCATGCGCAGGGCAAGCTCGGCGATATGCTGCTCAATCGCAGCCGCATCAGCATCAACGGCACACCGGCACAGCGCGCTGCGATGGGCGAGGAAGCCCTCAAATGGGCCATACTTGCGGCGAATCAGGGCGACAAACGCGGCCAGGCCGACCTCGCCGGCATTTGCCTCGAAGGTAAGCTTGTGAAACCGGATTTGGTCGAGGCATACAAATGGGGCGACCTCGCCGCGCAGGGCTCGATGATTGACACCGCCACGATTACGGGCCGCTCCCTCCGCGATGCCGCGATTTTGAAAATGACGCCCGACCAAGTCGCGGAAGCCAAGAAGCGCGTCGTTGCGTTCACGCCGCACATGCCGGGTAAGGATGAGTTGCCCGAACCGTCTTGGGTCGCGCAGATCAAACTCTCTGGTCTCAGCGGGGCGGCAGATCGTCGGCTGGCCATTATCAGCGGCACGACATTCTCACAGGGTGAAACCGCCTCCGTCAAAGTTGCTGGCAAAACCATCAAAGTGCGCTGCCTAGAAATTCGCGAAAAATCCGTGCTCGTCGAGATTGATGGCTTTGATAAGCCACGCGAACTTTTCCTCGCCGACGCCAAGCCGTGAAGGCGCCATGAGACCCGTTCAAGCCTTTCGCACCGCGACGTTGGGTGTGGACCCTAAAAGATTTGCCAAAACATTCAACTGCCGGTTATCAGGCCGGCTGGTGCCGTCTTCCCAGGAACGAATCAAGGCCGTTGCAATACCCATTTTTGCCGCCAGATGACAGGATGTGAGATTTTTCTCACGGCGTTTGACTTGAATCCAATCGCCTATCGTCTTTATGCTATCCGGCAACGGTTTAGCATGGTTCTGTTTTCTCAATTTATGGCTGAATTTTATGCGAATTTGCCTTTGTGCAATACCCAGCAGAGCTACTCTCCCCGGTCGAGGCGGAGAGGGAGGAACTGGTCTGCCGCGCAGAGTGCCGGTGAAGTATCGGCAGTGGGGCGAGCGTCTGGAACACGACGCGGTGATGCAGATGGAGAAGGCGTGTCTATTGCCCGTGTCGGTCGCGGGCGCGCTCATGCCGGACGCGCACGTCGGCTACGGCCTGCCCATCGGCGGCGTGCTGGCCACGGAAAACGCGGTGATTCCCTACGCCGTCGGCGTGGACATCGCCTGCCGCATGAAAATGACGGTGCTGGACATCCCGGCGCGCGACCTGGAGCAAAGGCAGCACCGGCTCACACGCGCCATCGAGGCGGAGACGCGCTTCGGCATCGGCGCGAATTTCAAGGAACGCCGCGCGCATGACGTGCTGGACGCGGATTGGTCGGTCAGCCCGATCACGAAACAAAACAAGGACCGCGCGTGGTCGCAACTCGGCACGAGCGGGAGCGGGAACCATTTCGTGGAGTTCGGCCTGTTCACGGCCCACTCGGCCATAGCATGGCCGGGCCAATCAAAGGAATTGCCAGCGGGAACTTACGTGGCATTGCTGTCGCACAGCGGCAGTCGCGGCACGGGCGCGGCGGTGTGCGATTTTTACAGCAAAGTGGCCGTGCGCGAGCACCCGGATCTGCCGAGTGAATTGAGGCGCCTCGTCTGGCTGTCGCTGGATTCGCACGAAGGCCAGGAATACTGGGCGGCGATGGAATTGATGGGGCAATACGCTGCGGCGAATCATGCGTGCATCCATCAGCACATCGCGGAAAATCTCGGCGCGCGGGTGTTGCTGGACCTGGAGAACCACCACAACTTCGCATGGAAGGAGCGGCACGTCATCGGCGGCGTGGAGCGCGAGTTGATCGTGCATCGCAAGGGCGCAACGCCGGCGGGCACGGGTGCGCTTGGGATTATTCCCGGCTCGATGGCGACACCGGGGTTCGTGGTGAGTGGCAAGGGCAACGCGGAATCGTTGAACTCGGCGGCGCACGGCGCGGGCCGCGCGATGAGCCGCAAGGCCGCCAACGAGAAATTTAATTGGAAAGACGTGAACCGTTTTCTCCGCGAGCGCGGCGTGACATTGATTTCCGCCGGCCTCGACGAAGTGCCGATGGCTTACAAAAACATCCGCGAAGTCATGGCCGCGCAGAGCGATTTGGTGACGGTGCTGGGCCAGTTCGATCCCAAGCTGGTAAAAATGGCCCCCAGCGGCGAGCGCCCGGAGGATTGAAATTTGGGCTGTGAAGATTGAACGGTTGAAATCGCCGAACCGCCTTACTTTCTCTCGAAGTCAATAAAGCCTTTGGCCACCTCCACCGAAGCCAGTCGCACCCGCACGGTGTCGCCGACATGAACCCCCTGCCCGCCCCGCACCACCATACCTTCGGCGGGAAATTTCAACAGCCGGACGTAGGTGCCTTTGGGCGAAGCGCCGGTGATGATGCCGTCGAACACTTCGCCGATGCGCCGTTGCAGCAGGCTGGCGGCGGCCACCTTGCGCATCAGCCGCTCTACTTTCCGCGCGGCGTCCTCCCGCTCCGTGCAATGCGCGGCGATGGCGCTCAATTCCGTTTCCGAATACGGCCCGGCAACGCCGGCGTTCGTGGCCTTGAGCAGCCGCTGCGTCACCAGGTCGGCATAACGGCGATTCGGCGCGGTGGAATGTGTGTAATCATGCTCGCCCAGTCCAAAATGTCCTTCCTGTTCTGCGCCGGGATGCTCCACAATATATTCACCCGGGCCGAGCAGTTTGACGACGGAAAGCGACAAGTCATGAAAATGTTCGGGGTCGGCCGCCTTGCGCTGGTCCAGGAATGCGGCCAACGCCCGTGGCTCGGGCACGGCCGGCAGCTTGACGCCGGACTTCGCGGCGATGATCTGGATGCCGTCCCAGCGTTTCGGAACCCTCACCACCCGGCGGATGGAGAGCGAACCTTTCCCCTTGAGAAATTCCGCCATGGCCACATTCGCCGCCACCATGAAATTCTCAATGATGTCATCGGCCACCGTGCGCCGGCTCACCACCAGTTCCGTCACCTCGCCATTTTGCAGCACCGGCGCGGTCTCGACGGAGCCGAAGGTCAGCGACCCGTGCTGTTTGCGGATGCCCGCCAACTTTTCGGACGCCTCCAGTTGCAGGCGCAGTTGCGCCTCCATGCCCGGCACGGTGGCGACGGCGGGCGGAACCGGCCCACGACCTTCAAGCCAGGCNNTAAACCTCGTGGCCCGTCACCTCGCCTGAAGCGAGCACATGCAATTCGATGACGATGCAACAGCGGTCCTGCGCGTCCAGCAGCGAAGTCCGGTCCGTGGACAGTTCGCCCGGCAACATCGGGAAGATGGCCACGCCGGTATAAACCGAAGTCGCTTCCGCTGCGGCGTGCATGTCCGTGGCCGAGCCTTTGGGAACGGACGCATCCACATCGGCAATCCCCACCAACAGGCGCAAAGAGCCATCGGGAAGTTTCTCGACATATTCCACCTGGTCCAAATCCCGCGAACTGTCGTTATCAATAGACGACCAGAGGAGCGCACGCAGGTCACGCGCCGCCGCGCCGACCGGATTTCTGCTTTCTGTTTTCGGGCTTTCTGCTTTCGCGGCTTCACTAACCACCTCCGGCGGAAAATCCGGCTGGAATCCCGCATCCAGCATGGCTTGATGCGCGCGGGCGTTAAGGTCGAGAGGGACGGTTGACATCCAGCCATTGTGGTTCGGGTTGGGGAGCGTCGGCAATTGGAAAAGCGGCTAGAAATACAAGTCACGCGAACCTTGGCTCCTCAAACGTCTCCGGCGAGATGCGCGTAGGGTGGAACGGTGCGCAGCCGCAGATCCTCAACTGGACCGCCGATTGTGAAGTGATAAAGGCTCTGCCAATCATGACCAACCAGACCGAGCGCGCGGTGCAGCACATCATCGAAATAGCAACCAATGCCGGTGCCGCGAACCCCGGCAGCCTCGGCGGCCAGATACAGGACCTGGCCGATCATTCCTGCTTCCCAAAACAATTCGCGATAAGCCGCCGCGCCATGCTCCCGCAGGACTGGCTCGAACCGCGCCAGCATCCCAAGGCTGAACGCACCATCGGCGGCTATGTTCTGCTGGCAGGAGAGCGTTTGCGCGAAATCGCGCAGGTCCCCCGGCCCCAGCCGGTAGAGCGGTGCTGAATCCGCCACGGCTTCCCATTTGAAGTTCGCGCGGAAAGCCTGTCGCAAAGCATCCGCGTCAGACGGAGTGCGCAGCCAGAGATACAAACCAGACTCCATTCCGGTGACCCGGTGCACAAACAACACCAGATGCAAACGTGGCGAAAACGGCCAGGCATCAAATGGCGGCGCGGAAGGGCGCGGCAGCGTGGTGTCGAGAATGGCTAGAAAGGTTTCCCGCGAAATGCTGGTGACACCGTCGAAGTCCACGGCACTGCGTCGCTGCCGGATCAATTGACCTGCGGAATATCCGCACGCAGGTGGCGACGGCGGCGGCAACGCAACCACATTCCCGGATTCGGATTGTTTCGCGGTCGCGGCCACCCGTTCCGACGCCGCAATGGCTTTATCAATCACCGGCCACTCGACGTGGAAATCACTCAACCGGTTGGCGCGTCCGAACCATTCGATGGCGTCGTCGTCGGCCGGCCACATGGTCGCCTCCACTGCTTCGTTGACAATTACCCGGACGATCAATTCGGGAGTTTCCCGTTCCGCGTCTGCAAAATCTTCCGCGCGATCCAGGCCGAGCAGTCGGGCGATCCTGGCATCATCCCACTCGGGCAGGAGTTGCACGCGCCAGCCCAACGCAGCGGCGGCGAAACGAAGCGCCGCGAGCGCGTGCCCCACGTCATGCTGGCAATAGCGGAAGGCCCGTTCACCGTATTTCCAAACCTCGCGCCAGGTGATGGAAGTCAGGCCCACGTGAAATCCGGCGGCGGCTGCAGTGCCTTGCGGCCAACGCGCCCGTTGTTGCAGGGCGTGTTGCAACGGCGCGTAATGATAGACGCCCGCACCACCCGGCAACCCTTCAAGGGCTGGCAGGACAGCATAGGCTTCCGTTGGATGCAGGTTGCCGCTGGAGGGATTGATGCGCAGATACCAGCTCGAACCGGCAATCTCCTTTCGTGCGGAAAGACCCAATGACAATTCAAAGAACAAGCCCATTGTTCCGAGCATGAATGGTCGTGGCGCCACTTTTGCCGCACCAAACAAAGTAGCCGCAGGCGGTGTGTCATCCGGACCGGTCAACGGCAGCCGGAGCAGTGGTGCGCCGGTGAAGCACCGAAAAGGATTGGGCTGACTCGCCCAGTCAAGGCCACCCGGACCGTTGGCGTAACGCTCGGTATGATGCTTGGTCCGTTCGTGATAGGCGATTATGTCAACGACCGTGTCTGGCATTGGTGGGTTGTTGGCCGGGTTTGATTTCAAGTGGCGTGGCCACTATAGCCGCTCGTCAATCACAATGAATCACAATTCTCCTTTGAGCCGAATGTGTTGGGAACGCGCGCGCCGATTTGAACCGCCCGGGTGGCTGTGAAAAGAGTTTGCACCGCCTTGCGGGGCGAAAGCCCGGAGGGCCGTGCGGGCGGGCACGAGCAAGTCCATTTCGCAGGGCGAAAGAGCNNGGCACGGTAAAACTGACTGAATCTCCCGTTGCTTCAAAATTGAGTGGGACCGGATCGTCCGCGTCAGGCGAGAAGCAGGTCACGGAATTAACCTTGCCGGCGAATTGTTTTCGCACGGTGACTTTGAACGGTAACGTCGGATGTTGCCGGTCGAAATTGACGAAGTGGACGAGGGTTTCGCGGGTTTCCGGACGGGTCAGCAATTCCGCCACGGTCGTCAGCGGCGCATCGCTCGTCAAAGAAAGTCCCTTGGGCATGCCGTTCACAATGGCGTCGTAAATCTCCTGGTGATTTTTCGGCAACACCCATTGCGTCGGCGACATGCGGGGCGTTTGCTGTGAATTTGCGCCGGGTTCCGGGTTGTCATTGCCGCCGGAAGTTTTCTCCGCCTTCACATCAGCGCGCTGGATTTCCGGAATATAAACGATGCGGCCCTTGCCTTCGGTGCGCGCGGGCAGGAACGGATTTTTATGCCGCTTCTCGCGCCACTCGTTGTATTCGCCGGTGTTGTCGGTGACGACGAGCGTTCCGCCGCGCCGGACATAGTCCAGCAACACTTTCGCCTGCGCATCCGAGACGCATTCCTGTCCGGCCAGAATCACCGCGCCGTAACGGTCGAGGTTGGTGAGTTCCTCGTCAAAAAGCAGGTCGAACGGAATTTTATATTGAATCAACACTTGCTCCATGAGCGTGGCGGGCACGTAGGCGGCGTTGATGCTGTAAGCCATGGACGGCCAATTGCGGAGCACGGCCACGTCCGCGACGTTGCTGGTGCCGGTGTAATAGCGGTCGTGGTAATGCCGGAAAAATTCCAAGATGGGCGTGGTGCCGGAGCGAGCGGCCATCCACGGCGCGCCGGCATAACCGGTCACGGGCGTTTCGTAGCCAAAGGCCATGTGTTGCGCGGCGGGCAATTCATCGCCGAGCGGCGCGTCGCAACTCGCGCCGATTTCGCGCGCCATTTTGTAGGAGCGGATTTGCGAAACGAGCGCGCCGGTTTTGGCATCGAGTCGTGCATCGTAACCGCCGGTGTCGAACGCGAGGATGTCCACGTGACCGGCGTAAAGGGGATGATAAACGGCGTTGGCCCAATACCGGTTCCAACTGTAAACGCCTTTGATGTTCATCAGCACGGCGGCGTTCGGGTTGAGGCTTTTGACGTAATCCGAAAGGTCGTCGGCGTAATGCGCCAGCGATTCGCAGCGAAAGCGCACCCATTCCTGCAAGACCGGATCGTTCAACACCGAGAGGCTGTCCGGCTGCGCGGCGCTGTCCCATTCGTTAGGTTTAATCCAATCAACATCCGGCAAGCCGAACCTGCGCTCAACGGCTTCCTTCGTCGGATATTTTTGGCGCAGATAATCATGGAAGGCGTTCAGGCAGCGCGGACAACGGCAGGAATCCGGCTCGGATTGCAGCATGAGATTGTCGAACACGATTTGGTCCGCGTGCAAATCTTCCACGCCGATTTTCAAAATGCGTTTGAGGTAGTCGCGATAGGCCGGCTCATTCGGACAGGCGTAGTGCCGGTAAGTTTGGAGACCGTAAGGCACCCAATGGTTGTCCTGATTGCGCTGCTCCCAGTTTTGCGCTTCGGGCAATTCGTGATAAAGCGTTTCGGTGAACATCGTCCCGCCGATGTAAAGTCCCACCTTGATGCCGTGCCGGTGGAGTTCATCGGCGATGCGTTTGGATTGCTCCATCGAAGGGCGTTCGTATTCGAGTCCAAATCCCTTGTAGAAATAAATCATCGCGTAGCGCACGCCGGCATCGGCCATGCGCTGGATGTTCTCGGGATTGCCCATGCGCGCGTAACGCTCCGCCTCGTCGTCGAAGTGATCGCCGCGCCGCAGCAGAAAATCCAGCGGCTCGTGGGTCAGCCAGGTGATGTTCTCCGTCAATTGACGGTTCTCATTGGCGCTGCGTTCCCAGCGCGTCAATGTCGTCGGACTGGAATTAGTGACGGTGTCTGCCAGCGCGGGCATTTGCGCCAGCAGCCACAGCGCGGACAAAAGACAATAGCTGGGTTTCATATTGGTAGATCGAATGTGCCAAGGCTAAAGGCTGAAGGCTAAAGGCTAAAGTAATTTTCGGGTTCATTTGTAAATTTAGCCTTTAGNNAGCCTTTAGCCTTTTTTACAATGCTCCTTTGAAGGCGCGGCCGAGGATGGCCGGTTTCCATTTCAGCGTTTCAGCTTTCGCAATTTCAGCTTTTGCCCTTCGGCGCTCCCGCCTTGCAAGCGCTTCGGCACAGCGATCACCGGCAGTTCTTCCGGTCGGCACCCGCTCCGCAATTCGCGACTCGCCGCCATACTTAACGTGCAGCCTTGTTTTTCACCCGCACCGGAAGTGGCACGTTGACGATTTCGATTTTGCCGGCCGGCACATGAAACCATTCCTCACGCCGGTTGCGCCGGGCTTCGATCACTTGCTGAAATGTCTGCGTGTCCGTTCGCAGGATTTCCAGATCCGTGCGTTCGGACACCGGCATGTCCGCGGCCACACGAACCGACTTGATGGGCGCGCGTTGCCCAGCCTTTTCATAAAAGCCCATGTTCCCTGGGCCGCGCGGCATCGTTGAAAGCAGTTCCATGCCCTGCACCACGCGGCCAATCAGCGTGTCGTTACGATCCAGATGCCTCGGCGCCTGCCCGATCACTGCGAACAACTCCGTGCCTCCGCCGCTGTCCGTCGCGTTGTCACGCCCCGAACCGACCATGCCATACGAATGCACCAGCCACATCCGGCCGTTGTGCTTGTCGCGCGCCACGGGAAAGCCATCCGAGAAACCAACCTCCGGCGCATACACATCACCATCCGGCAGCCGGGTGAACGGCAGTTTGCGGTCCAGCGCGCGATCAAACTCCGCAGGCAGGGTCTTTTGCGCGTGCCCGATCTTTCGCGCCAGCGCAGGATTTTCCGCATTGGGATCGCCCCATTGCACGACGTAATTGTCCTGCGCGCGCAAAATGGCAAGTCCGTCAAAATAATGCTCCCGCGCCAGCGCCTTGACGTTGGCGACATGCTTCGGGGCAAATGCCGGGGCCAGTTCGATCACCACGCGACCGCCGGCCAGTTCCAGGTAAAGCGTGTTCTCGGGATCGAGCGCACGCCAGTCGCCGGGTTTGGACGCCGCCAGCACCTCTGCCAGAATCGGCCCCTTGCTCTTGGTTTTTTCCCCGGCACTGGCAGCACGCTGCGTCAGCGCGACAACCGCCAGCACAACGCAACCCAGCAACCCAAAGTTTTGTTTCATAATTCTCCTTTGAAGGCGCGGTCGAGGATGGCGGGGAGCAAGGCGTCCAGTTCGGCGGCGGTCTCGGCTTGCAGGCGCTTCAGCGCGTCCACCTCCGCTCTAACTTTCCTGAGCGTCATTTGCGTGTCCATTGAAGGCAACGGCATTTCATAATCCAAAAAATCCTGCGGATTCAATCTGCGGCGACGAATATTCGTTCCCGTGCTCTCGCCAGCTATTTCCGGCCACACCGAAGGCGTGCGGAAGTAAATGTCGAGAACTTCCGGCAACACTCGGTTTTGGTTCACCTCAAACACGGGGAATTCTGTCGAGACCACGCAGCCGTCGCAGTCTGGCGGCACGACACCAAGAGCGCCTTCCCACGCCATCAACTTCGGATAGACAAACTCACCGGCGCGAAGCCGCGTCAATCGAGGATAGGCGAAATCCATTCCTGACTTCCGCACGCTTTTGAAAACGCCGCGTCCAAAACAATAAACGCCCGCGAACTGGTAGGTCTCGTCAGCTCTGACATTGACATCTGGCAGGCGCAACTTTACCAACTCCCGCATCGGTGTTGGCTTCGCTTGTTCATCTTGTGTGAGAATCGAACGCAAAAGAACGTCGGCTTCTTCGGCGGCTTGGTGGCGGAGGGTGCGGGCCTCGCGGATTTGTGCGGCCAGTTCCTCTATCCGCGCCACCACCCGCCGCTGCTCCGCCAACGGCGGCAACGGAATTTCGAGCGATAGGAATTGATCCGGGTGAACCGACTCGCGTCGTGCACCGATTCCGCGTGATTTTCCCTGAAGTTGTGTCCAAACCGATTCGCGCTTGCAGAACCACTCCAAGAATACCGGATCAAGACGCATTAGATTCGCCCGAAATGTCGGGAACACAGGCGAAAGAAACCAACCTTCAAATTCCGGTGTAACGCGAGCCAGCGCACCCTCCCACGCCTTCGGAACGCTGATTACGAAATCATCAGTGGCAAGCCGGTTATAAGATTTGTAGCTCGTGTCACCCGGCAACATCGGCCCGCGCTTGAACAGGCCGCGAGCAAAGCTATAAACGCCAGCCAAATTCACTTCGGCCAATTCAGAAACTGGAATTGACGAATCATGTTCAATCAGCACCTCGCCCAGCCGCACGGTTGGCCACGGTTTCATCGCACACCTCCGGGGGCAATTTGACAAACGAGCGTCATTGCTGGCACATTGTCAGCGTCATGAGCATCACCGTCCAACTTGATCTGTCCGAGTCCGTGGCCGCCGAGGCCAGGGCGAAGGGCTTGCTTGATCCGCAAAAACTCACCCGGTTGGTCGAGCGGGAGGTTGCGCTTGACCAACCCATGCGCGAGTTCCGCGAAATGGTGGAACAGATGCGGGCGTATCCCGACGACGAGCCGATGACGATGGACGAAATCCAGGCGATCGTGAACGAGGTCCGCGCCGAACGCCGCCAACAACGTGAGAGTGGTCGTTGACACCAACGTTTTCGTCTCCGGCGTCATCTGGAGCGGGCCGCCATCGAGTTTGATGACCTGCGTCTGGCGGCGTGACTTTGATCTGGTCAGCAGCGAAGATATCCTTGCGGAACTGCTTTCGGTTTTGTCGCGGCCACATCTGCAAGCGCGCCTCACAGTCCGAAAGCGGACGCCCGAAGAAGTGGTGATGAAGATTCGCCGCATCGCGTTGGTGGTCGAACCTGCCGAAATTATTCCGCCGGCAGGTCTGCGAGACCTCAAAGATTTACCCGTGCTCCGCTGCGCGGTAGGGGGAAAAGCGCAAGCCATTGTCAGCGGCGACCGCGACCTGTTGGAGCTGAAAGAGTTCAATGGCGTTCCAATTGTGACTTCGCGGCGGCTGCTCGGACCGATGGGCTGGTGACACGCGTTCATGGTTTCCCCGCGAGCAACTTCTGAATTCTCCCCATGATGTCCGCGATGCGCTGCTCTTTCTTCAGGATGTCGGCGGCGAGTTGCGCGGGCGGCAGATGCGTGATGTCTTCCTTGGCGCGTGGATTCTTGCGATCGAGGTTGACAGCCCGGAGCGAACCGCTCTTGTCATATTCCAGCAATTCGGCGGCAGGCACGCGCCAGGCGCGCTCGTTTTCCTTTCGCTTCGTGCCAGGACCAGGTTGGTCCCACCACTTGATGCAATCGGCGAATTCCTCGAACTGGATGGGCGCGGTTTTGGTGTAGTTCTTCCGGCCTTCCGGCAGCGGCTGCTCGTAATACCAGACTTCGCGCGTCGGCCCGGAGCGGTCAAAGAACAGCAGGTTCGTCGGGATGCCGGTGTAGGGCGCAAACACGCCGTTCGGCAGCCGGACGATGGTGTGCAGGTTGAATTCCTTTAGCAGTCCTTCCTTGATGCGGGCGCACACGCCATCGCCGAACAATGTGCCATTCGGCACAACCACGCCGGCGCGAGCGTAAAGGAGCGCGGGTGTCTCACCCGCAGCAGCTTCGCCTGCAACCGAGTCTTTCGATAATCCGGACGCGTCCTTTGCTGCCAACGTGCTGCGGCTCGGAGAGCCGCGCTCCGGGTGCGGCTGCCGCCGCAATTTTCTCATTATCAATTGCAAGAACAGCAGCGCCGTCTCCGCCGTTTGTTTGTCTTCCGGGAAATTGCCCTGGATGCCTTTCTCCTCCTCGCCGCCGAAGGGCGGATTCGTCAGGATCACATCCACGCGGTCGCGCTCGCCGATGTCGGTGAGCTTGAAGCGGAGCGCGTTGCCGGGATCAATCTGCGGGGCGTCGAGACCGTGCAGGAGCAGGTTCATTTGCGCGAGCAGATACGGCAGCGTCTTGGGTTCGCAGCCGAAGAGGCTCGCCTCCTGCAATATTTTCCTGTCC
Organism: Limisphaerales bacterium; assembly: GCA_003152145.1. The sequence continues at coordinate 5,280 of PLZL01000383.1, read as the reverse complement.
GCGACCGTTTTGACTTGTTGCGACAAATGATTGAAGGCTTCCACCAAGAATCCGCCGGTTCCACTTGCGGGGTCCATGACCCTCTCGCCGAGGCGCGGATTCGTCACCGTGACCATGAACCGCACGACGGCGCGCGGCGTGTAAAACTCGCCGGAATCGCCCGCCGCATCGCGCATCTCGCGCAGCATGGATTCGTAAAGCGCGCCGAGCGTGTGCAACTCGTCGCTGGCGGTGAAATGGATGCCGTTGAGCTTGTTGATGACATCGCGCAACAGGTAGCCGCTGACCATGCGGTTCTGCACTCCCTTGAACACGGTCGCGACGACATCGCGGGCGTTAGCAACGCCGGGCGAATCGGAACTGGTCAGGTTGCGCAAATACGCAAACAAACCCGGCCCGCGTTTGGGTTTTCCCATTGGCCCGTGCGGCAGAGCACACTCCTCGCTGTTGATGAAGGCGAGCAATTCGTCGCCGGTGATGCCGTCGGATTGCGCGGCCCAATCGCGCCAGCGGTAAGGCGGTTCGATGGCCGGCTTGAACTTTTTCGTGGCAAGCTTGGCCTCGCCCTCGCGCTGAAGTTCCAAGTCATCAAGGAATTTCAGGAACATGATCCAGGTAAGCATCGGCAGCCGGTCAAGATCGCCGTTCAGCCCCTTGTCCTTGCGCATGATGTCGCGCGCGGATTTCAGGAGCGCACCGAGTGATTGAGCGGTGGTAGGGGTAGAAGTTGTTTGAGTTTTTGCCATTTTAATCTTTCAAATCGAAACCAGTGACTAATTCAACGGAGTCAACCACATGCTTCCGATAATCCATGCGCAAAGTTATCAAGCGAAGACCAAAACGCCCTCTTCTCGCGTGCCACGCGGATAAACAACTTCTTTTTTGATCTTGGTAGTTTGAACGGTCCGAACACGTCGTATTTCATGATAATCTCCGGATGGTTCGAGTTATGGATTTTGGCATCGCTATTTTAGTAGTGAAACAACGCGGCCTTCAAAGCTAACAATCTGAGGATTCAAGTCCTTGGTCATACGTTGAATGTTTGCCAATGGTTCACTCGTGGCGAAAACAATTTGGTGACCTCGTTGTTTTGCTTTTGCAGATCGGGATAGTAAACGCTCAAAGCTCAATTCGGCAGCTTCTTGCTGTCTCGGCTCATCGAAAAGTAGAAGCCCAAAGTGGTTCATAGGCTGTCCAGCAGAAAGCTCAAGCAATCCTTGGAGATACGCCCAGATAGTTCGGATGTTGTCACTGGCCGAAAGATCGAAGCCCAAATCAAAACCTTCCCTTGTTGGACGATAAGTTTCCGTCGAAATCTCCAAGGTATCAGGATTCAGACTGCTGAATCCAAATTCTTTGAGTTGCTCCCGAAACAGGGCTTGAAGTCCGGCTAACTTCGCCTTATCCGCTAGGGAAAACCCATCGAACGGAAGGCTGCGTTTCCGTTCCAATAACTCTCGCCATGCTACTGCAACCTCAGCGAATGATTCAAGCGACTCGCTAAAATCAGAGATTGCTCGTTCGAGTATTCGGATTCGACTTTCCAAGTCGATCCGTATCCTGATCGCTTCAATTGACGGCGAGGAAGCTGGCGAGAGCAATGTCTGCCGAAGAGAGCGGATTTGCACACGCAAACTCTCCATTTCTGAGCGGAAAGTAGCCAACTCCGATTCCTTACGAGCTATCAACGATGCCGCGTTCTCACGCAAATGCTCGAATGTCTTAATTTGGTTTTCGATGAATGTGATGTTTTCCTCAACCGACATGGGGTTTTCAATCTGCCCTTGTGGCAGCAACGTGTCTGCAAGTTGCTGCTGGCATGTAGGGCAAACGTGTTCTATTACATGCCAACCGGCTTCTGAACCGAACGATCTAAGTTTCAACGCATCTTTGTTCCGACGCAGGTCCTCGCGGAGAGCCGTGAGCCGAGTTTCGGTTGATCCTTGCTGCACCTGCTCACGTTGTAGTTCCTCAAGAAGTTCGCCTGCAAGCAACTCACGCCCAGCCAGAGCTTGCTGCGCCACCAGCAATTGAGCTCTTGCAGGCGCTAAAGCTTCCCCCGCTGTGGCAACAGGTGTCTGTTCTAATCGTGCGATTTCCTCTTTGTCGGCAGCTAATGCGCTGTCTAAAGAAATCCAAGCACCGTTTTGAAAAACCTCTATCGTAGGAGCAGTGGAAAGCGGCCATTGGGCGGACGGCTCCTCGGGTAATCCAACAATGCGACCGTTCACCTGTCTCAGGCCTGTCACTGCAACATTGGTTAGATTCTTCCAACGATTTTTCAACTCCATTTCCTCTTGTTCTAACCTTTGTCTTTCTTCGGCCAACCGGGCAGCGTCGAGGTTTAATACGAACTCGACACATCGCTTGCCCATTTCGCGGATGCCGAAATACGTTGGAAGATTTGCTTGAATACCGGCCCAGCCGTGCTTCTGCTCCACAATGAACAGGGGACAGATGGCCTCCAAATAAAGCGGACACTCACTACCATTAAACCGCCGAACCGTCGGTAAATGCCAACCAACAAACTCCGCGAGCTTACGAGAGAAGCCCGCTTCATTCTGTGCCGAACCAGGGTCGCGAACGTAATAGTCTCGTTTCGGTAACGATGCGTTGGGATTTGTGAGACGTGCACCCTCCCATGTGCTTACTAATCGCGTATCTCGCTGCCCGACCACAGATCGCTGAATCGTGAGGAATTCGCCATCATGATTCTCAACCTCAAGGAACACCTCTGACTCAAGAACTTTGATTTCCTTTCCACCATATTCGAGATATTCAGTCATCACGTGAGGCAGTGGGATCGAGCTTGACGGGCCAAGCATTTTCTCTAGGCCAAGTGCGTAAATAATCGCTTGAATGCAGGTTGACTTCCCCATGGTATTGTCTGCCCGCAAGATAACGAGCCCATCGTTGAACGGTATGCGCGTTCCAAAAAGACCTTCGCCTGTTTGGACACGAAGATGAAGATGACGTAATCGTAAGCTCATAATGAAATATTCCAAGTAAAGAGGTCTTCGACCCTACCTTCAGTCGCAAATGATTCAACTGCTGCCAGGAACGCCTTTTCCACTTCAAGACAGTCAGAAGTTTCGTCGAGCTTTTTTGCTAAATTTAGGCCAGCAGCTGTTAGTTTGATATTCTTACCCTTTTCAATCTCGACTAGCCCTTCTCCGCGCGCGAGATTCAGTGCTCGATTCAAGCTCGGTTCTACACGAGGGATTATTTCGTCCTTCTGCGCTTCACCTTGGACGTAACGCAAAAAGGCGCGACGCGTGACCATGGAACGGCAGGCCGTATTAAGAACATGCAGCTTCTGAAGTGTCGCCTTCTTCCCCCGAGAATGCAGCAGCATCAGCAAAACAACGGCAATTCGCCACGCCGGTCGTAAGTCACCCACGAGGGGTGTAGGCCTTTGTCGAAACGCGAAGGGAATGTCAATATTGGTCAGGAGTGCGTTCATGCGGAGGTAGGGTTGGGAAATCCAGAGGGCAGCGAAGTAACCAGTCGGCAACCGCTTCGTGAACAAATTGCCGCACTGTAAATCTATCAAGTCCGCGTAGTGACACGGAAAGTTCCATTTCTAATGAATCGCGCGCTTCTCGCCAGCGATCAGGCGGTAAAGCCGAGCTAGTGAGGGACTCTGTGACAAGAAAATGCTCTTTGTCTTTTTTGATTCGATCCACCGCCTCGAAGATTTCTGAATAGTCTGCTCGTAGTTTTGCAAGTGCGTTTTGACCATCGAGATAATGTCGGACTGATTCGTCGCGAAGCTTCCTCGCTGTGGCCGCATCCTGATGACGAATGGCCAAAGCTTTCTTGTCAAGATTAGCAATCAGTTCGTCGTTAGCTGCAACCCAATCTGTTATTTGCGCTTCGTTCACCGAGGCAACAGTAATCCGCAAGCACTCTTTTCCTGCTTGAATTAGCTGCTGTCTTTCGACAATGAAGTCATCACCTGTGGAAAAACCTGGCACAATCTGGGGCGAGATAAATGAGAGCCCCTCTGCTCTGAGCAACTTCATCTTTTCTTCCGCGTGTGCAAGTAACGCTTTGTCCTCCCAGCGAGGAACAACTAGTATCCACTCCTTTAGAATGGTTGGACCAAGAAGCGTTGCGAGCATGGATTTGTATTTCACAAGTTTACCGAGGTCCTGGGTGACTTTCGCTTTCTGTTTCCTTGTGAGTTCGCCAGTGGTCAGTGGTTCTTCAGCCGCGTAGCATTGAAAACCTTTGCCACTTCGCGTGAATCCTTCCAGCCCGCAATCGCCCTGCACCGTGTCCGGAATCGGCACAAATTCTCCAGTGCCAAATTTGAGCGACAGGACCCTGGTAACTAGTTCCTGCCATTCCTCAGGCGGGCGTGTCCAAATTTCCCCAGGCATATATCTATTCGGTGTTTTGTTGATGTGATTCAGGCCGCATAAAGCAGATTTTGCAATTCAATTACGGCAGCGCGCAATTGGTCTGCGCCGCCGAATTTGCCAATGATTTCGTTCACATTGCCGTGTTGCGAAATCGGCGGGAGTTTTAGCACGTCGGGCAGCGTGAATTGGAGTTCGCCGTCGGTGGCGTATTTCTCCAGCAGGTCATTCAGGATTTCGCGGGCTTCCGGTGCGAAGTAGCCGAAGAACGCGGCTTGCTGTTTCTTCACGCGGTCGGCGCGCTGGCGGCGGGTGAGCACGGGGGCGTTGTAGGCGAGATGGCACAGCAGGTCGAACGGGTCGGCGTCCGGCTTGCCTGCCTGAATCGCGAGCGTTTGAAAATCAATCCCGCGCTCGGCGAGTTGCTCAATGATCTCTGCCCGCTGCTCCGGGTTGCTCCACCTTGCCCGCAATTCCACCGTGCTGGGACAGATTGACCGCACCTTGTCGCCGGTGTAATTCGTCAGTTTGACCACGCGCAGTTGTTTGCCGTCAGCGTCCAGTTCATAAACCAAGTCGGCGGCAATCTCCACCTGCCCGCCGTCGAAGTAGAATTTTCGACGCATCTCCCCGGCCCTCTCCTCGACCGAGGAGGAGAGGGGGTCATAGGGCGGTGGTTCTTCGTGAAGTGCCGAATCTGCGTTCTCTGCGTTCTCTGCGGTTAGAACTTCGGTGCGGATCATCCGCCCGTGTTCGTCAATTTCCTCCTGCGTGGCGAAGGCGGGATCGCCGTCGAAGGCCGGGTCGGCGAAGTTGCGCGTGGCCGTGCCGGTGTAGTCGAGGATGTTGAACCAGAGCTTGCCGTAGTCGTCGCGCACGCGCGTGCCGCGCCCGATGATCTGCTTGAACTCGGTCA
>PLZL01000100.1 GCA_003152145.1 Limisphaerales bacterium | reverse complement strand
CCATGATGTCGTCGCCGTCAATCAGATTGCCCTTTTCGTCGCAGAGCAAGACGCGGTCGGCGTCGCCGTCATGCGCGATGCCGAGGTGCGCCTTGTGCTCAACGACTTTGCGGCACATCGCCTCCGGGTGCATCGAGCCGCAGTCGCGGTTGATGTTCATGCCATCGGGCTGGTGGCCATACACGATGACTTCCGCGCCGAGTTCGCGCAGGACACAGGGCGTGGATTTGTAGGCTGCGCCATGCGCGCAATCCACGATGATGCGTAGATTTTCGAGCGTCAGATTTTTCGGGAAACTGGCCTTGGCAAATTCAATGTAACGCCCCAGCGCGTCGTCAATGCGCACGGCCTTGCCGATTTCACCGGCGGTCGGACGGACTTTTTCGATTTCGCCGCTGGAAACGAGTCCTTCAATTTCACTTTCGATTTTGTCGTCGAGTTTGTAGCCGTCGGCCTGGAAGAACTTGATGCCGTTGTCGGCGTAGGGATTGTGCGAAGCGGTTATGACGATGCCGGCGTCCGCACGGAGGCTGCGCGTGACGTAGGCGACGCCGGGCGTGGGCAGCGGCCCGATGAAGAGCACATCCACGCCCATCGAAAGGATGCCGGACGAAATGGCGTTTTCGAGCATATAGCCGGAAAGCCTCGTGTCCTTGCCGATGACGATTTTGTGTCTGCCGTGTCCGCGCGGCTGCGATTCGAGATTTTTGAAAACGTGCGCGGCGGCGCGGCCGAGCTTGAGCGCGGTTTCCGCCGTAACCGGCTCGATGTTCGCCGTGCCGCGCACGCCGTCGGTGCCGAAGATTCTTTTAGGCTTGCTCATTATTTTTTACGTTCCTGCGGGATGACCACATTCACTTCCGGCGGATCCAAATTCACGAGGGTCACGCCGGCGGGCATCGAGATGTCCACGGGCCGGTGCAGGTCGCGCGCGGCCTCGATGTCGGTCAAATCCNNACGTGAAATTCCCGCACGTCGGCGGCGGCGGAAACGATGAGCACGGGCAGGTTGGTGAACGTGATCGCCACCGATTGTGGCGGCAGGGGTGGCACGACGACCAGCGGCGGCACCGATTCCTCAAGAATCTTGTGGACGGTCAGCCAGATGGCCAGCGCCAAAAAGACGGAGAACAATTTCCAACCCAAATCTTTTATGAACCAGTCGCGCATGGGTTTGAATAATTATTTGCCGGTTGGTTTCGATGCCTGGCGCTGTTCATTTCTCGTGATGATCGCCGGACCGGGGTTGCGGGGTTCGCTGAACCGCGCGCGAAGCCATTTGACGACGTTGTGTGACTTCGCCGGTTGCAACAGCACGGAGGTCAGGAACGAGCGCAGTTCCTCCAGCGTCACGCCGCGCACCAACTGGCCTTTGTAGGCATACGAAATCATGCCCGTCTCCTCGGACACGACGACGATGGCGGCGTCGGTTTCCTCGCTCAAGCCGATGGCCGCGCGGTGGCGCGTGCCGAGCGACTTGTTCAAATCCTGCCGCTGCGTCAGCGGAAAAATGCACGCGGCGTAGGCGATGCGGTCGCCCTTGATGATGACGCCGCCGTCGTGAATCGCATTGTTCGGAAAAAAAATCGTTTCGAGCATCTCCGGCGTGGCATCGCAATTCACCGGCAGACTCGACTCGACAGCCTCCTGCAATTGAATGGATTGCTCGACGGCGATGAGCGCGCCGATTTTCACGTCGGCGAGCCGTTCGACGGTTTGGATGATGACCTCGATGCTTTCGCGCTGTTCTCTCGCGGTGGCGAACAGCGGCAGATTGCCCAACTCGGCCAGCATCCGGCGCAACTCCGGTTGAAAAATGACGAGAACCGCAATGGCAAAAAACGCCGAGAACGTGCCGAGCAGCCAGCGCAACACCTGCAACTTCAGCAGCGTCGTCACCAAGGCCAGCGCCAGCAGAACGACGACGAAGCCGATGACGACCGGCCAGCCGCGAGTGCCGCGCACGAACTTAAAAACGAAATAAATCAGCACCGCGAGGATGAGAATTTCCAGCGCGGGCCGCCACGAATCCTGAATGTGAATCTGGTCAGGCATCAATTTTTCTTCCGGGCCAGCAAAGCTTCCGCCAGGCGCACGGCCTGGACCGTTTCCGCCACGTCGTGCGCGCGGATGATTTGCACGCCCGAGACGACGGCCAGAGTCGCGCACGCGAGCGAGGCTGGCAAGCGTTCATTCAGATCTGCGCCGAGCAATTTTCCGATGAACGATTTGCGCGAAACGCCGAGCAGCAACGGGCGCTTCAACTTTGTAAAACGCCGCAGATTCGCAAGCAACCGCAAATTGTGTTCCAGCGCCTTGCCGAAACCGATGCCGGGATCGAACACCACTTGGTCAGATGACACGCCGCAAGCGTTCAATTTTTCCAGCCGATCGCGAAAAAATTCGCCGACTTCGCGGACGACGTTCTCATCGTGGGACGGGCTTCCAGCCTTTCCACGCCCGCCGTGAAGATTGACAGGCAAGATGCCGGTCCCACCGTCTTGCGCGTGCATGCAAACGTAGCCGGCGCGAAATTTGGAAACAATTTGCCACATTGAATCAGGAGCGCGGGGATCCTCACCCGCAGCGCTTCCGCCTTTGCCACCTGCAGCGGCCGGGACAGCCGCGCTCCATCCGCCCGCGCGCATTGCCGCCGCCACGTCGTTGACGATGCTCGCGCCGGCATGGAGCGCGGCGCGCGCAACGGCGGGCTTCATCGTGTCAATCGAAAGCGAAATCTTTACCTTGGCCGCAAGCCTTTTTATGACCGGCAGAACGCGGCGCAATTCCTCTGCCTCGCTAACCGGTTCGGCGCCGGGCCGCGTGGATTCGCCGCCGATGTCGAGGATTTCCGCGCCTTGCGCGACAAGTTCCAACGCGTGTTCAACCGCTTTTGCAGGGTTGTAAAATCTTCCGCCGTCGAAGAAGGAATCCGGCGTGACGTTGACGATGCCCATGACGAGCGCCGGTCGCGGGAAACGAAATTCAAATTGTCGCGCGCGGAAAATCATTTTGAATTTGCGATATACGATTTTCGATTGACAAGTCCATGTGGCAGCCGCGTATATCGTAAATCGAAAATGTTTCAGACCTTCTTGCGAAAATACGCAATCGTGTCAGTCAAGCCGTCGGCAAGCTTCACCTTGGGTTCCCATTTTAGGAACTTCTTCGCCTTGGTGATGTCGGGCTTGCGCTGTTTTGGATCGTCCTGCGGCAGCGGCTTGAAAACAATTTTGCTTTTTGAATTTGTCGCGCGGATGATTTCTTCGGCGAATTGGAGCATGGTCAGTTCCGCCGGATTGCCGATGTTCACCGGCAAATCGTAGTTGCTCATCATCAGGCGATAAATGCCTTCTATCAAATCGGAGACGTAACAAAAGCTGCGCGTTTGCGTGCCCTTGCCGAAAACGGAGACGGGTTTGTCCTTGAGCGCCTGGCTAATGAACGCTGGCACGACGCGGCCGTCGTTCAGGCGCATCCTCGGGCCGTAGGTGTTGAAAATTCTTACGATGCGCGTTTCAACCTTGTGTTCGCGGTGGTAGGCCATCGTCATCGCCTCGGCAAAACGCTTGGCTTCGTCGTAGCAGCCGCGCGGGCCGATGGTATTGACGTTGCCCCAGTAATCCTCGGTTTGCGGATGCACGAGCGGGTCGCCGTAAATCTCTGAGGTTGAGGCGAGCAGGAAACGCGCGCCCTTTTCCTTGGCGAGCCCGAGCGCCTTGTGGGTGCCGAGCGAGCCGACCTTGAGCGTTTGAATCGGAAAATTCAAATAGTCAAAAGGGCTGGCGGGCGACGCGAAGTGCCAGACGTAATCCACCGGCTCGTTAAGAAAAAGAAACTCGGTGACGTCCTGCAGGATGAACTTGAAGTCCCGGTTGCCGCCCAGATGCGAAATGTTGTCCACGCTGCCGGTGATGAAGTTGTCAATGGCGATGACCCGGTGGCCGCGCGCCAGCAGCAGGTCGGCCAGGTGCGAGCCGAGAAACCCAGCGGCGCCGGTGACGATGGAGGTGGGTTGTTTCTTTTTCAAGACGTGAAATCGTTGAATGGTTGAGTTGTTAAATCGTCGGCGCAGGAAGGTCATTAAAACATTTCGACGATGAAACGATGCGACGAACTCATTTCGCGCCGGTGGCGATGAAAACGGCGGGGACGGTCCGCAACAGGATTTTGATGTCCAGCCAGAGCGACCAGTTGTCAATGTATTCGAGGTCGAGCCGCACCCAGTCCTGGAAATCGGAAATCTGATTGCGTCCCTGGACCTGCCAGAGGCAGGTGATGCCGGGCTTCACGCTCAAGCGGCGGCGGTGGGCCAGGTCGTTGAAGCGCCGGACTTCATCCACCGGCAGCGGGCGCGGCCCGACCAGGCTCATTTCGTTCCGCAGGACATTAAAAAGCTGTGGCAGCTCGTCGAGGCTGTAGCGGCGCAAAATTTTCCCGAGCGGCGTGATGCGCGGGTCGTGGGTGACCTTGAAGACCGGGCCGCGCATTTCGTTCATGGCTTCCAGCTCGTGCTTGAACTGCTCGGCGTTGGTGACCATCGTGCGGAATTTGTAGACCGTGAAGGGCGCGCCGTTCAGCCCGGAGCGCTGCTGCCGGAAAAAGACCGGGCCGGGTGAAAACAACTTGATCAGCAGCGCGATCATCAGCATCGGAATGGCGGCCACCACCAGCAAGACCAGCGCGCCGAAAAAATCCATGAGTTGCTTGACCAGCCCCGCCCACGAGGTTTCGGGCGTGGAGCGGAAAATCAGCAGCGGGCGCCCGAGCAATTCGTCGAAGCTCGTGCGCGAAATTTGCGTGGTGAAAAAGTCGGCGATGAGCCAGACCTCGACGCCTTCGAGTTCGCAGGCCCTGATGACATTCTCAATCTGCTCGAAATAGGTGTGCTTGCCGCTCAAAATCACGCCGTTGATGGCGTGGTCGTGGAGCATTTGGACAAGCTGCGGGATCGGGCTGGCCAGATCGAACTGGGCGATGACGGCGACGGTTNNCCCTCGAGTTCCTGGCACATGCGGGCGGTTTCAGTCTCCGTGCCGACGAGGATGAAGCGGCGTTTGTATTGGCCCTGCGCGAACCTGCTTTTGAACGCCAGCCGCAGCACTTCTTCCTTGCAATAAATCAGCGCGAAACTGATGAAGCCGAAAAATGTCATCACAACGCGCGACATGATCAAATTCTTTTGAAAAAGGAAATTCACCAGAATCAAAACAATCGTCGTCAGCGCGCAACCTTTGAACAGCGGCCACAAAATGGCGCGACGCGGGCAAAGAACGGGGCGATTGTAAAAACCCTGCAAATCGAGCAGAAAGGCTGCGGAAATCATTGCCACCGGAATAAGAAATGCGTCTTTATTTAACATATCGCCGGGAATCTGATCAAGACCCAGCCACGCGGCAATTTGCGGATCGGCGCGCAACACAAACGCAAGCCAAAAACTCGCCGCCGCCAGAAAGGCGTCGGCCAATTGGCTGATTTGCGTTCGAATCTGACGATCACGCCGCAACATGGTTTTTCAGTGCGCGCATTTTACAGCATCAAAAAGCCGCGCGCGAACTTAAAATGTTCAGCCCTTCAACGCCTGGCCGGCGGCAGTTGAAACTCCGGCACGGACGCCGCAATCAATTTTTCCATGCGTGCAAACGTCGCGTCCTCCTGACCCGGCTCACACACGGAAAAATACGAGACATAGGCCCAGCGCTGCAAAACGCCGGTGCGCAACAAATTCAGCGCCAGTCGTTTCATCATTTGAAAATGGTCGGGCGTTTGCTCATTGTCCGCTACAAACCAAAAAACATAGACGCCGCAGACCTTGGCCCTCTGACCGTCGGGCTGCTGAAAAACGCCGCTGACCTTCCATTCGGAGACCGGCAGTTGATACGGTGTCCCGCCGCCGATGGGAATGTTCANNGCAAAACCGCCGTCGGAGGATTCGTAATACCGTTCGGCGTAGCTCGTGTCGGAGGGTAAATAACCCAAAACGACCTCCGGTTCGGGCACGTTGGTCGAAGAGAAGTCAAGGACGCGCTCCGGCAAATCAATTTTCATCGCCAGGCTGCCGGGAATCGGCATGGCTTTGACACCAGGCTGGCCGAGGCGCGGATGGTTCTTGAGCCGCACCAGCAGGCCGGCGGTTCCAGCAATTAACACCAGCGCGACAAAAAATAAAATCCACTTTTGTTTTGTCATGCGCTTGTTTTTTTCAATTCCCGATTTTCCAGCCAGCGGCCCACCAGCAACAAGCCGGCCATCGCCGGCAGGTAGGGAACGAGGCTGATGATTCCCAGCGGACCGCCTTCGTGGACGTAATTGCCGGCTTGCTGCCCGCCGAGTTCCGCCGCGACGATGATGCACAGCATCCGCGCGAGGTTGCCCAGCACGGCGAACGGCAGCGCGAGCGCCATGAGCAACAGCCGTTTCCACGGCGAACGAAAAACAAAAAAACCGTAAATCGTGGCGAGCAGAAATACGGCGATGAGACTGCGCATGCCGCTGCACGGCGCCTCAACGTCAAATCCGTAACTGCCGGAGGGATCGAACAATTGCGTTCCCACCCGGATCACGTCAATGCCCAGAATCCAATGCGCCACCTTTTCCGAAAGCCACGAGACCAGTTGCCGCAGGGGAAACGTGATGACCTCGGCGCGTTGTCCCAACGGAACGGAAAACACGAACAAAAAAAACGGGAACAGGCTGTGCCGCAGCCAGGCGGTTCCCCATGCCAGCCCCATCAACCCGTAAATGCCGGCGAACAGCGCGGCGATGGAAAGATAGGGCTGTTGCATGGCGTAACCCGCGACGTGCAGCATCAGCGCCGCCAGTAAAATCAGCAGGCCCGGCCACCAGAGTTTCAGCGGCTGCGCCACCAGCTCCCGCCGCTTCCACCAAAAAAGCCCGATGACCAGAAACGGGATAAAGTTGCCGTGGCCGTCGTCGGCGTTGGGATTGTTATACTGTTCATGCATCCACGAGAATAGCGACGGCGTGTGGACGTAACCGAGGATGGCGTTGCCGAGAAACTGGAACAGCGCCAGCCACGCCGCGAGCAGCACGAAGAAAAGGGCCTTGTTCGGCAGGCGATGCCAGCAGTCCACCGTGTCCTGCCACCAGCTTGGCGGCGGTTCGTTGCTTTGGTTTCCGTTCATTTGCGCGCGTTGGCAGGGTTGAGATACCCGAATGCCCGTTTTTACTCAAACAAAATCAGATTGTTGAAGCGGTCACGGATTGAAGCGTCAAGCCGCTGGTGACGTTTATTCCAGTGGATATTTTTTCAAGCCGCAAAGTTGTCCGGCGATTTTCAGCGCGAAGATTGGATTGTTTTTGAAGTAGCGCTTCGCCAGTCGTCGCGGCTCCTGGCACAGCCGGTAAAACCATTCCAGCCCGCTGCGCTGCATCCAGCGCGGGGCCTGCTTTACTCGCCCGCTGTGGAAATCAAACGCCGCGCCGACGCCAATCATCAGCGTCACGTCCAGCTTCGGCAGAAATTCCGCCATGAACTTTTCCTGCTTGGGCGTGCTCAGGCCGACCCACAAAATGTCCGGTTTGGCGGCGCGAATCGTTTCAGTGAATTGTTTTTCCTCCTCCGCGATGAACGGACGGAACGGCGGCGTGAACGTGCCAGCAATCTCCAGTTTTGGAAAACGTGCTTTCAATTTTTCGGCGAGCGTTTCCGCCACGCCCGGCGCGCCACCGTAGAAAAAATGGCGGCATGGATTTTTTTCGCTCCGCGCGCACACTTCCAGCATCAAGTCCGGGCCATAGACGCGGCGCATTTCGGAATGGCCGCGGATTTTCCCCATCCAGACCATCGGCATTCCGTCGGGTGTGCAGAGAAAGGCTTCGTTCAGGATTTTTCGGAACGCCGCATCGTTCTGCGCCTCGATGACGCCGTGGACGCCAGTGACGCAGATGTAGCCCTTGCGCCGCGCGCGCACAGCGTCGGCGATGACCGCCACCGCCGTCTCCAGGTTCAGGACGCTGACGCCGACGCCGAGGACGTTGACACGATTCGTCATTTACGATTTACGATTTGTGATTTACGATTCCAGAGTTCACACGGCATGTAAATCGTATATCGTAAATCACAAATCCGAAATGAAATTGCTTGTCTTTGCCCATGTGCCGCCGCCGTATCACGGCCAGAGTTACATGGTTCAACTCATGTTGAACGGCTTCGGCGGCGATTGCCGCAAATCCAGGAACAAATCAGGGGCGCGCAACGGCTACGGCATTAATTGTTACCACATCGACGCGCGTTTTTCCAAAAGTCTTGCAGATGTCGGCGAACTCCAAATTGGCAAAGTCCCGTTGATTTTGTTTTATTGCCTGCAAGCGATCTGGTGCCGGTTCCGTTACGGCGTGGATAATTTTTATTACGTCCCCGCGCCGGGCAAACGAGTCGCGCTTTACCGCGACTGGCTGGTCATGTTCATCTGCCGTCCGTTTTTCAAACGAATCATTTTGCACTGGCACGCCGCCGGTCTGGCCAAATGGCTTGAAACGTCCGTCCAGATCCGCACCCGCGCGTTGACTTATCACGCGTTCAAAAAGCCGGCGTTGAGCGTGGTCATTTCCAATTACAATGTCGCCGACGCCGAAAAACTTTTGTCACGGCGCATTCGCAGAGTCAACTACGGCATTCCCGATCCGTGCCGGGATTTTGAAGAAACGGTTTTGCCACGGCGGAAAGCGCGCTTTGCCGCGCGGGTAAAACTGTTTCGGAACGAGCCGGTCGGCCCGACCGATCTCGAAACCACCGGCGGCGATCCGCAAATCGTGAAGGTTTTATACCTCGCTCATTGTATGCGTGAAAAGGGGCTGTTTGCCGCCGCGCAGGCAGTGGTTCTTGCCAACCAGATTCTAACCAGCCAGAAATGTCCTGTCCAAATGAAGCTGCTCGCCGCCGGCAGTTTCGTGACCAATGAGGAGAAACTGGAATTCGACGGGTTGCAGAAAGACCCCGGATTTGCCAGCGCCGTGGATTACCTGGGATTTGTCTCCGGCTTGAAAAAGGAAAAGGCCTTGCGCGAAGCCGATCTGTTTTGTTTTCCAACCCGTTACTCGGCTGAAAATCAGCCGGTGACGCTGATCGAAGCCATGGCTTTTGGCCTGCCCGCTGTGACCACACGCTGGCGTTCAATACCGGAAATGTTCCCGCCCGGTTATCCCGGCCTCGTCGCCGACCAATCAACGGAGCCCATCGCCAACGCGCTGCTCGCGTTGATGACGCAGGAAAACGGTGAATATTTGCGCGAACATTTTTTGAGCCGGTTCACCATCGAACGTCATTTGACCAATCTGGCCGAAGCCCTCCGCAGCGTTGAAACCGCCGAACCCACACCCGCTTTGCAGCCGGCGGCGCAAAATCCATGAGCCCGCGACGGCGCGCGCAAATTCATTGCGGAATCGCGCACGGCAATTAACCTAACGCCGTTGAAAATCGGCCTGCTCCAACTCAACTCGACCGTCGGCGATTTCGCGGCCAACCGGCAAAAACTTCTGGCCGGCTGCGAAAAGGCCCGCGCGGTCGGCGCCGGATTCGTCCTCGCGCCGGAATTGTTTTTGTGCGGCTACCCGCCACGCGACCTGCTCCTCCGCGCCGATTTTGTCGAGGCCAATCTCGCCGCGCTCGCTGAAACTGCCAAAGGCGTCGGCGCAATTCCGCTGTGTGTCGGTTACGTGGATCAGAACCTCGAACGTCCGGGACGCGCGCTGCTCAACGCCGCGGCGGTTTTGCAAAACGGAAAAATCCTCTGGCGCACGCACAAATGCCTGCTGCCGACCTACGACGTTTTCGACGAGGACCGTTATTTTGAGCCGGCCAAAACCATCGCGCCGTTCGAGTTCAACGGACACAAATTCGGCATCACGATTTGCGAGGACATCTGGAACGATGAGGATTTCTGGCCGGAGCGGCTTTATCGGCGTGACCCGCTCAAGGAACTCATCGCCGGGGGCGCGGAAATCATCCTCAATCTCTCGGCGTCGCCATGGCATGACGGCAAGGAGAAGATGCGGCTCGAAATGCTCCGGCGTGCCGCGCGCGATGAACGCGTGCCGCTGGTGCAGGTGAATCTGGTGGGTGCGAACGACGAGTTGATTTTTGACGGCCACAGTGTCGTGCTGGATTCGCGCGGCGAAGTCATTTCGCTCGGAAAAGGATTTGCCGAGGACATCTTCGTGGCGGAACTCGATGAAAACGGAAGGCGGAAAGCGGAAAGCGGAAACGAATTTCCGCCGCGCGAGGCGCAACTTTTTTCCGCGCTTTCATTGGGCATCCGCGATTACGTCCACAAATGCGGTTTCAAATCCGCCATCGTCGGCTTGTCCGGCGGCATTGACTCGGCGCTCGTCGCCGTGCTCGCNNAAGCCGAACGAGGCCGAGGAGAACGTGCAGTCGCGGCTGCGCGGCGTGACGTTGATGGCGCTGTCGAACAAATTCGGCGCGCTGGTGCTCACGACCGGCAATAAATCGGAGATGGCGGTCGGCTATTGCACACTTTACGGAGATATGTGCGGCGCGCTGGCGCCGCTCGCGGACGTTTTCAAGACGGACATTTATAAAATCGCGCGCTGGGTGAACCGCGACCGCGAAATTATTCCAGCCGCTTCGATTTCAAAGCCGCCGAGCGCCGAATTGCGGCCGAACCAGACGGACCAGGACTCGCTGCCGCCTTATGAAACGCTGGATCGGATTCTCGACGCCTACATCGTGCAAAATTCAAGCCGGGAGGAAATCATCCGGGGCGGCTTTGACACCGCGGTGGTCAACGACGCAATCAATAAAATCAATTTCAGCGAATACAAGCGGCGTCAGGCCGCGCCAGGGTTGAAAGTGTCGCCGCGGGCGTTTGGCATGGGCAGGCGCATTCCCATAGCGCAGCGGTTTCGGCTCTAGACCATCAGGCAGCCTGTCAATGTCCCTGCCAAACCAAGCAGCAACAATCTTAAATGACAAATGGATAATGAGGCGACGTATCAAAGCGACGCGCGCAGCTTCCAGTCTATTCGACCGCGCGATATTTGCCTGTTGACTGATGGAATGATACAAATTACGCGATGACCTTTTCCATCGTCACGCCGAGCTTCCGCAATTCACAGTGGCTGAAGCTCTGCATCGCCTCCGTCGCCGATCAGTCCGGTGTGGAATGCGAACACATCGTGCAGGACTCGTGCTCGGACGACGGCACGCAAGACTGGCTGCCGCATGACAATCGCGTCAAGTCGTTCATCGAAAAAGACAACGGCAT
>PLZL01000069.1 GCA_003152145.1 Limisphaerales bacterium | reverse complement strand
GGCGGGCCGGTGCTCGACGTGCAGGGACATGTCGTCGGCGTGGTCTGCGCAAACATGATGAACCGCAATGGCGGCGGGCTGTTTTCAATTCCCTCGCCGGAACACCACGTCACCTTTGCCGTCCCGGTGGTTCAAGTGGAGGTTTTCCTTGCGCGTCTGGACAAAAGAACGCCGGTTTGGGATGGACTGCCTGCGCTGGGTTTCAACGACAAGCTCAACGAATCTCTCCGCCTCGTCTGGCAGGGGCGCGCCGCCCAGGCCCACTCCCATTTTTACTGGACGGCCACCAGCCGCAGTGACCCGGATTTCCTCGCCATAGACGCCCTGTTCCGTCATCTCAACGGCAGCACCGCCGCCGCCCTCCAGCGCTGCCGCCAGTCGCTGGCGGTTTATCCCGAGGACCACCATGCGCGTTTCATCTGGTTGCTGCTCGCCGCTCATGACCCGAAGGCGAATCTCCGCGACATCGCCAGGCCGTTGCTGGAGCTGAACGAATCATCCGATGGCCGCGCGTCCATTTACAATTACGCCGCCCAGTTGCTGCTGGGAAAAAAAGTGCCCAAGCCGGCCCCGACGACCGGCTTGGATGAACGCTGGGGAAATTCCATGAGCGCCTACGTCCGGGGCCTCGCGCAAATGCGCGGCGGACATCAAACGGAAGCCGTGCGGGAATTTCTGGAGGCCTGGCGGATCGCCGACCTCACTGAGGAGGATTCGCTGCTGCTCGCCCGCGAACTCGATTTGCTGAAAGCCCGGCGCTGGATAACCGGCGACTGGCAGGCTTCCGCTCAAAGCCGGTTTAGAAAAGATTTCGCGGCGGCGCATGAAAACTGAACTTCATCCTTCCTGACGCCATTGCGATAAAGAGCAGGGAGAGTGGCAATTTCTTCTACACTTCGAAAATGGCCGTGGATGCAGACGAAGCNNCACGCCCCAGCGCAAATCCACCTCGCCCCAGGTGACGCCACGCGATTCACAGAGCTTGCGCAACTGCGGGAAGATGAACTTCACCAGATAATCCCGCTCCGCCTGCATGTCCCGAAACGTCCAGGAGATGAAAACTCGAATTCTGGTGGTCGCTGGATTTCATGTTCCAATCTGTTTCTGAACATCAGGTTTTCGCTCGAACCCGATTGTTCTATCGTTTGCTGTTTGGATTGTGCGACACGATCATAAATTTGGCGAGTTGCGCCATCTCCGGAAATTTGCGGACGCTGTTCCGGTCTCTTTCCTTGTTGGCATCGTCCAGTTTGTCGTATGGCACCAGACAGAAGTGGAGACGCTGCGATCTTTGTTGTCGTTCCTCGGCCTTATCCTTTGGGTGCGGTGCTTTTTTCCAACCGCTGGCCAGCTTGTAGGCCATCCAATGGTTGTGCTCCTCCTCGGCCAGCAGCTCCTCATGCTTTTCCAGAATGAACTTCACCTCTCCGGAAATTGCGGACGGATCGTTTGGGGAGCGAACAAGAAATAGCCCAGCCAATTCAAGCAGGAGTGGAATACGCAAGGCTGCGGCGCGGTTGTCCGCTTTGGTTTCTTCAGTCAACTTCTCAAAGTCGGTCAGATTGGGATTGTTGCGGTCGGCCAACGGCAGCCAGGCCTTGTGAATGGCTGGAGCGAGGTCTTCGACGTATTCCTGAAATTGCCGGCTGCGGTCCATGATTGCCTTGAAACCGACGAGGTCTTGCACGTTCAGGGCGAGGACTTCATTGCTCGGCAAAGCGGAACGATGCAAGCCGTGCTTTTCGTTTTCTTTCAGGCCAAGAACGATTTTTTCGAGAGACCGCGCTCCGAAAGTATAATGTGGCGTCTCCAGCAGCGCAGCGAGCAGGCCATGATCCATCTCCATGCGCGCTCTTTCTCTTTTTCCGGCAAACCCGAGCAAGGCGCGGAGAAGCATTGCGCGGCGGACGGGAAAGCAGACATCGGTGGGATCGTCCTGCCACTGTTTGTCGGGAGGATTGTCTGAACAGAAGAGCGAACGCGGGTTTGGCCCCAGCACATTCAGAGTCGCGTGCAGTCGGCTTTTGAAATCCGGCCCCTTTGCCAGTTTGAAGCTGGTGTAGGCCTCCTTCGCTTCCTTGTCGTCTTTCGGATATTTTTCGGATGGACCAAAATGCTCAAAGTCATAACTGGTGGCGCCCGCGAAGACAAAAATGCACCGTCCAATGGGATGAGTCACCTGACCTTCCTGGAACTTGCCATCCTGCATTGGTGCCAGCAGAAATTGCAGCCATTTATAGGCCGTCGAGTCGAATTCATCCCAGAATACCACGGGGACAAACCCTTCGAGAACCCTGTCGCGCACCTGATGGAACGCACCGATGAGATCTGCTGCGCCGTTGAACTGCGAAAGGTTGAAATCAAGAAACGAGGTCTTCTCCTGAAACATTTCCTTGGCAATCTCTTTTATGCCGAACGATTTTCCTGCGCCGGGCGGACCGAACACGGCGATCGAAAGCGGCTTGGTGTCTTCGGTGCGCTGACAGTAACCGTGGATGAGGCGTTTGATATTGCGCAAGGCTTCAATTTCATCCCGGTCGGCAGTAATCAATTTTCCAAACCGGGCAACCGGAACATTTTCCAAACCTTTCAACCCCAGCAACGCCACCCGGCGGGCGAGTCCGTAAAGCGGTTCGGGTGAGCGGGCTGAATCAATACTTTGGCTTGGGGTTCTATCTTCTCCGGTCACCATTATCCGCCACGGGCGCACGATTTGTGCGTCCTTCAAGGTGACGACGTGATCGCCAACCGCTGCTTCTGGAATCGTCACCAGCCCGAACTCGCCCAGTTGTTTGTAATCGAGCCGTTGAGCCGGAGTGCGCTTGTCTTTGGAGGCGCACAAATCGTCTGCGTAGGCTTTCGGACTGTCCGCAAGGATCAATGCCGCCAAATCGTTTGCGGGCAATCCGGCGGCTGCGCCTTTCACCAACCCATGTCCCAGGCCGCGCAGCCAGCGCATCACCCAAAGTCCGTGCTTGATGCCCGTCTTGATTTGATCGGCCTCACGCTTGACCAGCATCAAGTCGGCAGCCATTGCGGTGACAAAACAGGAATGAAAACCATAGGCATTGCCGTCGCACCTGGTCTTCACCGCCCATTCCTCCTCCATGTGTTCGGGATCAAAAATCAGATGGAAAGAGGGCATTCCGGTTTTCTCCGGCCGCTCCATCCACAAGGCGCCTTCGCCATGCAACGTCACGATGACGTGGCGTGCTTTGCACAACTCCGCGAGCGCGGGGTTGTGCGTCAGTTCCCTGGCCAAGTCCTGCGCGGTGCGCTCCCACGAAATCCCCTGACTGACGCGGATGTCCTCCTGGCGAAGGTCGTTCACGGAAACGACCACGATCAATTTATCCGCCAGAGTGCCGTTGGCGGTTAATGTCCACCAAAGATCGCCGTGGCAGACTGGCGCGGTCATCTTGAGCAAAATCCATTTTGCCGCTGCGGCTTGATTGCTTTGGCCATCCGGCTGTGCTTTCAGCCATTCCGGAACGGTAAAGCGGATTCCCGCTGCGTTGTCTTCAACGACAATGATCTCCGGTGAGATGTTTGTTTCCATTGCTGGTGGAAAATTCTTCAGCAGCGCCGGCAACGATTGTTGATCCGCGATCTGGCCCAAACTCAATGAGCGATTCACCCGCCAGACTTCCACTTCCTGATCGTCCTTGTCCCGACCGAGATTTCCGAGCTTACGTTTATGCCAAACCGCCGCTGTGGGCGGGGCCAGGCGATGCTTTTCCCAATCCGGGGAATCTGCACTTGCCGCTGCGTTTGGCACGCAGCCAAAGGCAACTCCGATTTCCATTGGCTCCTTCGCGACCTTCTTCAGTCTGGCAATCTCCATGAGCAGCCGATGAATAATTCCCGCGCCGCCGAGCATCGCCGAAAGTTGAGTGGGCGGAGAATCGGGCGGCGGGGTGTCCAGATCCGTCGGCAGGTAAATGTTGTAATCCAAACCGTAGTCGCCCGTGACAAGAATAGTTTTTTGTGTGGCCAT
>PLZL01000107.1:8159-9962 GCA_003152145.1 Limisphaerales bacterium | reverse complement strand
GCAACGAAATTCACCGAATATCCAAGATTTCAAATTTCGTGAAGAACTCACGCGACTGTCACAAAGTTTCGGAATTGGTGTAATTCGCTTGGATATTCAAGAACCTGTTAATTCAGAAGTCATGCTTCCCGCGAAAGAGCGTCCCGAAGTGGACTGGGAAACTGCCAATCGTATTGCAGAGGATAACCCTGACTTCAGAGATTTTGTTGCCTCCGTCGCAAATTCAATCAAAGTAAATCAAATCGTTACTACAGAATTTGATTCCGTGTTGGCAGACAAGGCATTGCTGGAACATACAAAAAAATTAAGCATTAAAAAAGCTGAGAATAGCCAAACGACAGAAGAGCCGCTCAACAATTAATTTTATTCTTCTACAATCTAGCGCGCGACTGTGTTCAAATCCCCGCCAATACCCGTGCCCGCGTGTGAGGAGTGGAATTTTTGTCGCACCGGATTCATTGCATGATTCACCCGAAACAACTACGATCGCGCAAACCAAAACCGGCCCATGCCCAAAACGAATTTCATTTTCAGATTGGTCGCCGGCTTTTTGCTTTTGTCCGCCGGCATTTCCCGCGCCCAAGTCGCGAACGCGCCGGGCATTGATGTTTACGATGGCTTTGAAACGGCCACTTTGAGCCAGGTCTGGGACACCAGCCGGTTCGTTCCCGGCGCGGTGGAGATGCAGACGAACATCGTTCGCGCGGGCCGCGGCGCGGCAAAAATTACGCTTCGCGCCCGTGACACCTTTGAAGCGGGAATCAACGGCAGCAAGGACAGCGAGCGGGACGAATTGCTGGAGGCCAGAAAGTTGACTTCGAAGGAAGATGTGGCTTACGAGCATTCCTTCAGCATGTTCATGCCGACGAATTTTCCCATCGTTCCCACGCGGCTGGTCATTGCGCAGTGGAAACAGAATTGTCCCAAGGACGGCAATTGTCAGGACGACAGTCCGGTGGTGGCCGTCCGCTACGTTTCCGGCGCGCTCAAAATCACCCATCAGACCGGCCCGCATCAGATGACACTTTTTGAAACCAACACGGAACTGCGCGGCCAATGGCTCGATTTCAGATTTCAAATGCGCTTCTCGACGAACACGACCGGACGAATCAAGGCCTGGCTCAACGACAAGGCGGTGGTTGATTACACGGGCGTCAACGCTTATCCCGAAAATGCGACCACCAGTTATCCGAGTCCCAGCCGGTTTTATTTCAAGATGGGATTGTATCGCGATTTGATGGCCGAGCCGATGACTATCTACATTGACGAGTATCGGAAAAAACAGTTGCCCGAAAACAGTCTCTAAATTTAATTCACCAAAGCCCGTGCTTATGAAAAGAATTCTTTGTGCGTTCTGCCTGATGCTGTCGCTCGCGGCTTTGGCCGGGGCTGTGGAAGTCGGGCAATTGCGCTGCGAACATCTTGAGAATCCCATCGGCATTGGCATGCAACAGCCGCGCCTTTCGTGGAAACTTCAATCCGAGCGCGTCGGCGAAGTGCAAACGGCATATCAAATCCGCGCCGCTGATTCTGCCGCCGGTTTGAAGAACGGCCAGCCTGATCTCTGGGACTCCGGCCAAATTGCGTCCGATCAATCGGTTCTCGTTCCGTGGGCAGGCAAACCGCTTGGCTCCCGTTCGCAGGTTTTTTGGCAGGTCCGCGTTTGGGACAGGGACAATCAACCTTCCGCGTGGAGCGATACGGCTGTTTTTGAACTGGGTCTGCTTTCACCGGCCAATGAGTGGAAAGGAAAATGGATCACCGCCGATCTTCCGCGATACGACATTGAGCAATCGGCCCTGG
>PLZL01000107.1:0-8149 GCA_003152145.1 Limisphaerales bacterium | reverse complement strand
GGCAAAAATATCATCGCCATCAGCTCCGCTGCGGTGCGGGGCGCCATCCGGCGTGACCGCGGCGAGGCCGGAAGAAATGCCATCGCCGCCCGTGGTGTCATCGAGTTGGCGGACGGACAACGCATTGAGTTCAATACCGACGGCTCCTGGAAAGCGGCCGTGGTGCCCGGTGGCAATTGGTTTGCGCCCGATTTTGACGATTCCGGCTGGGCGGCGGCAACGGTCGTCGCGCCTTATTCCACCCAACTTTCAAAATATTACGACATCACCATCGGGCCGGGCCGTTATCTGCGGAAAGATTTTGCGGCGAACAAAACGGTTGCCAGGGCGCGTCTTTATGCCACGGCGCTGGGCGTCTATGAAGCTTCCATCAACGGCAAGCGCGTTAGCGATGATTTGCTGGCACCCGGCTGGACCGATTACACGAAGCGCGTGATGGTTCAGACCTACGACGTCACCAAGCTGATTCATCCGGGAGAAAATGCCGTGGGCGCCGTGCTCGGTGACGGCTGGTATGCGGGCCGGCTCGGCTGGATGGGCGACGCGCAATACGGCACGCGCCCGGTTTTCAACGCCCAACTCGAAATCACCTACGCCGACGGCTCGATGGACGTCATCGCCACCGATGATTCATGGAAAGCCGGTCCCGGCGAAATCATCGGCTCGGACGAACAATGGGGCGAAATCATTGACGCGCTGAAGGCAGTCAAAAATTGGGACCAGCCGGCCTTCGACAATTCCGCTTGGAGCAACGCCGTCGTCGAAGAACATTCCGTTGTGCTCGTCCCGCAACTCGGCCCGTCGGTTCGCAAGCTGATGGAACTGGTTCCGCAAAAAATCACCCAGCACGGCGATACTTGGAATTATGATTTCGGCCAGAATCTTGTCGGCCACGTCCGGCTCACGGCGATCGGCGCGGCCGGCACCACCATTACCGTCCGGCACGCCGAGACGACCAATTCGGATGGTTTGCTCTACACCGAAAATCTCCGGACGGCGCTGGCGACCGACAAATTCACGCTCGACGGCTCGGGCCGCGAGACCCTTGAACCGCATTTCACCTTCCACGGTTTTCGTTACGTCGAAATCACCGGTTATCCCGGCAAGCTCAACACGGACGACCTGCGCGCCGTCGTTGTCAGTTCCGACACTCCGCCGACGGGGACGTTTGAATGTTCGAATCCCGATTTGAACCGGCTTTACCAAAACATCGTCTGGAGCCAGCGCGGAAATTTCTTGAGCGTGCCCACCGACTGTCCGCAGCGCGACGAACGTCTTGGCTGGATGGGCGACGCGCAGGTGTTCGCACCGACCGCCGCGGACAATTCCGATGTTGCCGCCTTCTTCACCCAGTGGATGGTGGATGTGAATGACGGCCAAAGTGCGAACGGCGATTACTCGGATGTTTCTCCGCGGATCGCGCGTCCGCAACCGGCCTGGCCGGTCTGGGGCGATGCCGGCGTCATCATCCCATGGGTCATGTTCACCGCGTATGGCGACAGGGATTTTCTCGCGAACAATTATTCCGCGATGGTGCGATGGCTTGAGTTCAATATCCGCCGCGCCAACAATTTGATCCTGGGCGGAGGCGTCGGTGACCATCTCGCGCCGCGCCGCACGCCCGTGGAGCTTGTGGACACGGCTTATTTCGCGAATTCAGCGCGCATGGTCGCGCGGGCCGCCGCCCTGCTCGGCAAAACGGAAGACACCGCGAAATATGAAAAACTCCACGATGACATCGTCGCTGCATTCGACGCAGCCTTCGTTTCCACCAACGGCACGGTGCGCGGGGACACGCAAACCGCCTACATTCTCGCGCTTCAATTTGATTTGCTTCCCGAAAATCTCCGCACCGCGGCCGCGCGACGACTCGCCGGGGACGTCGAAACGAATGGCCACCTGACCACCGGCTTTGTCGGCGTCGGCCTCATCTGTCCCGCGCTCACGCAAATCGGCCGCTCCGATCTTGCGTGGCAACTGGTCCTGACCAACACGTATCCTTCGTGGCTGTTCTCCGTGAAAAACGGCGCGACGACGATTTGGGAACGATGGGACGGGTGGACTCCGGAACGCGGATTTCAAGACCCGGCGATGAACTCGTTCAACCACTACTCGCTCGGCTCTGTCGGCGCGTGGTTTTATTCCGGCGCCGCCGGCATTCAAGCCGACGAATCGCAACCCGGTTACAAACATTTTTTCCTGCGGCCCCAATTCACGACACGACTTTCTTACGTGAAGGCCTCGCTCGATTCGCCTTATGGAGTCATTTCTTCGCACTGGCGTGTCAAAAACGATCAACTTGTTTATGATGTGACAATTCCTCCGAACACCACCGCCGAACTTGTCCTGCCCGTCTCGCCGGAAAATGTCCGCCAGTCCGGCAAATCGCTGGCCGACAAAAGCGGCGCGACCACCCGGCTTCCGCTGGTTGCGGGCACTTATCAATTTTCTTTCCCCTTCCAGTCAATCAAGCAACCCAATAAATGAAGGAGAAATTACCTTTACTTTGATTTTCCCCGCTACAACTTTGCGATCAAATCATCCCGTTATGTTTATATGAAAATTCAGCGCACACATATTTTATTCTTCGTCGTCGCAGCCATCGCTGCCGGACTGCCGGTCATTGCGGCAAGAGCACAATCTTTCAACCCTGCACCGGGCACGATGCCGGAGGTGAAGGATTTGCCCGTCCGCCCGGAAATGCCCGACGCAATGACGATGAACGACGGCGCCAAGGTCACAACGGTCGCGCAATGGCATGCGCGGCGCGAGGAAATGAAGGCGATTCTGGAGCATTACGAGCTTGGCCATGCGCCGCCGCCGCCGGGCAACGTCAGCGGACAGGACATCCAATCCCGCACCGTGCTCGACGGCGCGGCAAACTTCCGGCTGGTGCATCTGAAGTTCGGGCCGGGCGAAAAGCTGGGAATTGACGTGGCCATTTTCACGCCGACGAATGGCGGACCGTTCCCGACCATCATCAATCCGTCTTTTTTCAGCACGCCGGGCGTGGGCTTCACCAACAATCCCGCCGCTCAATCTACTGGCGCAGTCACAAATCAGTCCGTTGCGACGGCGACAAATTTACCGGCGCGCCCGCGCTTTAATTTCAACGCACCCGTTGACCCGGAAAGGGCGGCGCGGGGTTTCACGAACCTGCTCAATCGCGGTTATGCCATTGTGACGTATCGCTACACGCAATGCGGCGAGGACAACAGCAATTATCTCAATTCATCTTTTTATCCGTCGTATCCCGGTTACGACTGGGGCGTGCTGTTCGGCTGGGCGTGGGGACTGTCACGCGTGGTGGATTATCTGGAGACGCAACCGTTTGCGGACAAGAGCAAGCTCATCGCGCTGGGACATTCGCGGCTCGGCAAACTGGTGATGGTGGCGACGGCCTTCGACGAACGCATTTCGCTCGGCGCGCCTGCCGGGTCCAGCGGCGCGGGCACGGGCGCNNTTGCGGAGTTCACCGGCCAGATGGAAAAGCTGCCATTCGACGCGCACTGGTTCATCGCGCTGACCGCACCGCGCCCGTGGATTTCAGTGGAAGGGACGGACGACCAGAATTGCGTGCCGAATGCGGTCAAACAAACTGTTCTCGCCGCCAAGCCGGTCTATGAATTTTTGGGCGTCAGCCCGGATCGTGTGGGCGTGAACTACGAGCCGCATCGGCACGGATTGACGGCGGACGACTGGAAAGCCGCGCTGGATTTCGCCGACCAGCAACTTTGTGGAATTGATCACCACCGGAGCTTTGATCAGTTTCCGTCCGAACCAGTTCCGCGAGCGTCGGAAGCATCTTCTGCGAAAACAAACACGGTTGTCGCGCCATGAAATTCCTCCCGCTGGCTGTCATTTGTTTCGTCTTGTTTGGTTCAAGCCGGGGTGACAGCGCGACCGTGACATCGTTTAACATCCGCGACTTTGGCGCGATCGGTGATGGCACGAACAAAGATACTGTTGCATTTCAAAAAGCGCTCGATGCGTGCGCCGTCTCTGGCGGTGGCGATGTTCTCGTGCCTGCCGGCAAATATCTCATCGGCAGCGTGCAGATTGGCAATCGCACCATCCTCCGGCTCGCAAAGGACAGCATCATCACTGGCAGCCCCGACGCGACGGATTATCCGATGATGGACATCCGTTGGGAAGGACGCTGGCAGCCGGGCCGCCGCGCGCTCATCTATTCTGCGAACGTTGACCACACCGGCATTGTCGGGCCGGGGCGCATTGAGGGAAATTCCGCCGTCGCTGCGCCGCAGAATCCACGCGGCGTTGTTGTGCTTGAACCCATTTCCTGCAACGACGTCCGCTGGGAAGGTTTCACCGTGACGCAAGGCGGCAATTGGGCGACGCACCCCACTTACTGCAGCGAGGTCGTAATCAAAAACGTGAACATCACAGGCAATCGCGATGGTATTGACGTTGATTCCTGTAAGAATGTCCTCATCGAAGGCTGTGACATTGACACGGGCGATGACTCAATCAGCCTCAAATCCGGTCGCGGACTGGACGGCGCGCGCATCGGCAAACCGACGGAGGACGTGCTCATCACCAGATGCAATTTGCACGGCCGCCGATTCGCCTGCGTCGGCATCGGCAGCGAAACTTCCGGCGGCATCCGCAATGTGCGGATTGAGCATTGCAAGCTGACCAGCCGGACTTTTGGCGTTTATGTCAAAACCCGCATTGGTCGCGCCGGGGTCATTGAGAACATTTTTGGCGACGACCTTGATATTCTCGTCGGCGGATTTCTCCGCATCAACCTGACCAGCGCGGGCAACTTGAACACGGCGGACGATCCGGTGGAAGGATTGGCCGGCTATCCGTTGGGCCGGAACTTTCGTTTCGCCAACGTGCGCGTGACGAACTGCCCGAGGCTGGTTGACGCGAAAGACATCGCCAAAGCGAAACCGCTCAAAGGTTTGTCATTGATGAACATCACCGGCACTTGCACGAACGGCATCTCGTTACAGAACGTCAAAAACGCCGTCCTGCGCAACATTCACATCACCGGTTGCCAAGGCGCATTTCTCACGCTGACGAACGTGCAAGGCAGCGGACTTAAAACACCCAAGCATTGACCTTGCGCTTGACCAAATACTCCGGGCCATCATCCCCAAAATCATTAATCCCGATGGATTGCGTTTTTCCTGAACGCGATTATCGTAAAGACATTATGGAACCGACAATTGCCCAAAAATCTCCATTCGTCCAAAAAGTTGAACCCGGCGCTTACTTCTGGTGCGCGTGCGGCCGGTCCAAGGGCCAGCCGTTTTGCGACGGCTCGCACAAGGGCACGGGCTTCGCGCCATTGAAGACGGAAATCAAGGAAGCCAAAACCGTCGCGTGGTGCGGCTGCAAGCACATGAAGAACGCGCCGTTCTGCGACGGGAGCCACGCGAAGCTGCCGTGATTCGTTGAATCGCGAATCGTTTCCGATTCAACAAATCAATGGTTTTTCGCCAGTGCGGAATTGGCTTGTATTGTTTTGGCATCGGCGTTAGCGGTTGTGCATCGGGATGGAAGCGCGAGATAAAATTCTGGTGTTGGACGACGAGAGTGACTGGCTGGATGTGTGTCGCGAGTTTCTAACACTGCTTCCCAGCAAACCGGATATCCGCACGATGTCGTCGGGAATGAGCGCGTTGTCGCTTCTCGACGCGGAGCCGTTCCGGCTGCTGCTGTGCGATTTGAGAATGCCGCGGATGGACGGGCTGCAGGTCTTGAGCATCGTGCGGCGGCGGTTTCCCGAATTACGGACGGTGGCGCTGACGGGGTTTTCGGACGGAGACTTCCGCTCACGCGCCTACGCGCTGGGCGTGGATATGTTCTGGCTGAAGTCCGATATGCAGCAGAATCCGCAGATGTTCCTGGAGTGAATCGAGTCGCTGCTGGGCCAGGAGGAGGGCGGCGGTTTTCAGGACGTTCAAAGCAAGAATCTGCTGGATGTGATCCGGATGGAATTAGCGCTGCGCAATTCGAGCGTGCTGCATATCACGTCCGGGGAGCTAGTGGCTCAAGTCTGGATTAAGGACGGACAATTGATTGATGCCCAAGTGGAGGGTGCGGACGGCGAGGCGGCATTGTGGCGCATTTTGAATTGGAAATCCATTGCGTTTGAAAGTCTGCCCGCCGAACCCGGCCACGTTCAGACCATTACCAAATCCTTGGACGCACTCCTGCTCGAGTCCGCGCAGGCCGTGAGGAAAGCCGACAACCCGACCCCCGCGCAGGTGGAGGAAAAGGCGAAGTTCATCAGCCGGCTGGCGGCGGTGGCTTATGAGGGCGCGGAATTTGTCGTGACCGTTCCTGACAAAAAAGAGGACACTGCCAAAGAATGGGGCATTCGGGACGTGGACCGGCTGGCCGCGTGGGTGCGGCTGGCCGAAAAGTCGGCGCAGCGGCTCGGCGAGAAATTCAACGCCGGCCCGTTGACGCATATCGCAGGGCATAATATGGAAAGGCACCTGCTATTGGTGCGGGGGAACGGCAGGACATTTGCCATCGGCTGGCCGCCGAAGGCAGACCCCCGCCATTTGTTTGAGCAAAGCATGAACCTGGCTGACACATGGGCATCTTGAACTGGTTTGCCAAGTCCCCACTGGCCGTCCGAAAATTGCCGGCGGGAAGTTTTACCGTGGATCGCCGTGGCAATGTGATGACGACCACCGTCGGTTGCGAATTTCCGCAGTGGCTGCTCGACGACACCGCGCGCGAGGTGCTGTCGCTTTTCCGCGAGGCGCGCGCGGCCCGGATGCCGCTGACCGGACTCGATCTGAATTTTGCCGGCCTGCACATCACGGCGCGGGAGATGCGAGGCGGCGCCGTCATTTTCCTTTCACCCCAAAACATGTTCGCAATTTGATCGCCGGCCGAAAAGGATCGCGCATGAGTGCCAAACGTCACGATGAATCGATCACCTGGATCGAGACCCACATCGAGTGCTGGAAACAGTTCAATCATTTCGTCAATGTCGCCCGCGCCAGACAGTTCGGGCCGGAGGACGAGTCCCATTTCCTCGAACTCAAAAAGATCATCGCGCAGGACTTGGAGGTGATTTTTGCCTCCGTCGAGGTCCAATCGCCCACCAAGCAGGAAATCACCGCGCTCATCGGCCGCGCGCTGTCGCTGCGCCTCTTGAGCGAAATGGGTGAGGGCGATTTGCGCGGCATCGAAAACGCCTGGCACAAGATTCACATTGGATGGCATTCGATTTTGGGACAGCTCAAGAACAAGCAACGCATCGGGGAATCCTCCTTCTTCGGCAGGGAAAAATAAATTTCCCGCGTCCAATTTTCCCCGTCCGCCGCGCGCGTTTTGCGACGGCAGTCAGAGCGGGTTGAATTGTCATGTGGCGGGTTTACGCCACGCTTCAATCTTTTTTGCGGAACAGGCTCTCGCTGTCGGCGATGTTGAGGACAGAAAGGTCGTAGCCGCCATGGGGATTGCGGTTTTGCGCGACAACCAGTTGACCGGCGATTTTCCTGATGGTGGCGGAGGCGTAATATCTCATGATGCCGACGCCGATATTGGCGCTGAAGATGACGATGAGGAGGCAGTATTCGTCAATGTTCACTCCGAGCATGCTGGATCTCTCCCCCTGCTGATAGACGCTGTTGAAATTCGGTTCATTGACGAGGCCGGCGATGGTCTGGTTGGCCATGAACGCGCCGGACGCGAGCGCGCCGATGGTGGTCACATCAAACTGCGAGGAGTCGCCTTGATGCGTGATGAGGAAGCCGCCTTTGTCAATGATGAGTGCGGCGGTGGCGTCAGTCTGGCCGATAAATTCACGCAACGCATCATTGAGTCGCTGCATGTCCTCCTCAATCAGTTGGGGCAGGGTGGCCATGTCATGCGTGCTGGGGGGCGCTTTGGTTGATGAATTTCTGGAGCAGCAGGCGCGTGATCATATTGAGCGATTCAAACACGCCCTCGCACTTGTGCGCGGTGGCGGTGAACGACGGAACCTGCACTTCGCTGTTGTTCAAAAGATATTCCATGTATTCGACCGGCGCGGCGTTCGGCAGGTCGCGCTTGTTGTATTGCAGGACGTAAGGGATTTCCGCAATGTTTAGTTTCAATGAAGTCAGATTGTCCATCAGGTTCTGAAAACTTTCCACGTTCTCCGGCATTTTTTCGT
>PLZL01000440.1 GCA_003152145.1 Limisphaerales bacterium | reverse complement strand
ACGCGTTCGACGCTGATGCCGTTCATGCAGCGGAAATCAATCGGGCATTCGCGCAGGAAACACGGCGAACACGGCGCGTCGGATTTCAGCAAACGATGGCGCGTGTCGCCCGGCAGGCCCGGCCCGGTCAATTCCGGCGACGTGCTGCCGAACGGCACGACGACGGGCGTGCCGAGCGCGGCGGCAACGTGCATCGGGCCGGAATCGTTCGTGAGCAGGACGCGGCAGAGTTTCAGGAGTGACGTCAACTCGCGGAGCGAAGTTTGGCCGGCAAGGTTGAGATTTGCGGATTGTGGATTGCGGATTGCGGATTCGATTTGATTGGCAATGGGAACGTCCTTTTTGCCACCGAACAAAATCCAGGCGCAATTCGTCCGCCGCTGGATTTCCTGCGCAGCGGCGATAAATTTTTCCACTGGCCAGCGTTTGGCCGGGCCATATTCCGCGCCGGGGTTCAAGCCGAAGACTGGCTGCTCGATCTTCTCCAGCCCGAATCTGTTCTTCGCCCACTCAATTTCATCTGGTGTGACGAACAACTGCGGCGGCAGCGATTCCGGGTTTGCGCCCAAGGCGGCGCTGAGATGCAGATATTCGTGGATTTGGTGGGCGGTTGTTTGTAGGACAGGCATCCTGCCTGTCTCCAAATTATCTTCTATTTGATCAGAGACAGGCGCGACGCCTGTCCTACGGTGGATTTCCGCCACCGTCAGTTTTCGCATTTTCACCGCACCGGAGCGCGGGGCGATCGCGTTGGTCAGGAAGAAATTCCGCCACGGGCGCGCGCCGCCAATGCGTTGCGGAATTCCGGCCAGCCATGTTTCAATCGCCGAGCGCGGCGAATTGGGCAGCACGAGCGCCAGGTCAAATTCCCCCGCACGCAGTTTTTTGCCGATGGCGAAAATACTTTCGCCAGGCGCGAAAGAAAGGGTTTCGTTCACCGCCGGATGATGCAGCCAGAGTTCACGCAATTTGTCCGGCGTGAGCAGCGCGATGTGTGCAACGGGGAATTTTTCGCGGAGCCGCAACAGCGCGGGTATGGTCATCGCCGCGTCGCCGAGCCAGTTCGTTCCGCGAATCAGAATTCGCGGAGCCGGTGGCAGATGGCAGATGGCAGATGGGGAGTTCATTCACGGCTTCCAGCGGCGGTGAACCCAGAACCAGTTGGCGGGGTCGCGGCGCACAGCGATTTCAAACGCGCGGTTCACGTCGCCCATGATGGCGGCGGTGGAGCGTGGCACGCCATTTTCGCGCGTGGGGATTTCGGCGCCGACTTCAATCCGCCAGTTTGCCAGGCCGATGCGGTAGCAGATGGCGGTGTGCAGCGGGCAGTGGTAGCGCAGGGCGAAAACCGCCGACGCGGTGGAGGTGTCGCAATCGTGGCCGAGAAACGGGATGCGTACGCCCTTGGAACTCTGGTCGGCGAGCAGGCCGAGCAGCAATCCGGCCTCGGACATGCAGGCGCGCAATGCCGTGCCCTCGGTGCGCCGCTCAAAAAGGCGGCAGCCGGAGCGTTCACGCAATGATTGCATCAGGCGATTGAGCGCGGGTTGGTTGAGCGCGCGATAAGTCGTGGCGCATTTGAAAATGGGGACGAACTGGCCGAAGCGGGCGTAAAGCTCGAAGTTGCCGAAATGGCCGATGGCCACGATGCGGCTTTGCGGGCCGGCATTGGCCTCGTGCGGCAGGATTTTATCCGCGCCGGTGAAAGCAAAGTGCGGCAGCATTTGTGAAGGCGTCATCACGGCGGTTTTGATGGCGCAGCAATAATTCTCGCCCAGTCGTCGGAAATGTTCCTTGGCGATGGCGCGGATTTCGCGGGGGGATTTTTCGTTGCCGAAACACCTTTCCAGATTTTGCAGCGCCACGCGCCGGTGCCTCGCGTCGAGCCAGAATGCCAGAGCGCCACCCGCGCGTCCGAGCCGGGCGACCAATTTCAGGGGCAGCGCCTGCAAAATGGCGATGATCGCGCGGGCAAAAAGATAGAGCAGTTTATCCATTTTTGCAGCCCGGCGTTTTGGAAGGTTCAGCGTTCTGAAAATGACGAATGACGAAACCATAATGGCTAAAGAATGACGAAACCCGAATGTCCAGCACCTGAACACGGCGGTTATTCAGACATTGAGCAATTGGGAATTCTTTCGTCATTCGGACTTAGGAATTAGTCATTGGCCGTGTTGGGAAATCCGCCAAAATGCGGAATCAATGTCATTCATGTTCATTCGCAGTTCAACGAAAGCAAATTTTTCGCACGCAATCTTGAAAGTCATTGGCGCCGCTGATGATTTGGATTTCGACACGCATGAAATAGATCGGCAGGTCGCGCCGGTCAATTTTGGGGAAGCGCACGGCGTCCTTCTGCGTGGTGATGATGACTTCCGCCTGGCGTTTTTTGCCGCGGTTGATGGTGTTCAAAACTTCCTGTTGTGTGAAGCGGTGGTGGTCGGTGAAACGCTTGGAATAGACGAGTTGGCTGCCGAGCTTGACGAGGCTTTGTTCGAAACTTTCCGGCTGCGCGATGCCGCTCAAGGACGCAACTTTTTTACCGGCCAGAAAATCCAACCCCTTGCGTTCGCCGGTAAAAACGTCTTCGAGATAAAGTGGATGATGGACACATTCGATGATGGCGGCGGAAGAATTTAATTTGGCAATCCGCACGCGCAATTCGCGGGTATTGCCGTCGCTCTTGGTGATAAAAATCGTATGGGCGCGGGCGAGGTGCGACGGTGGTTCACGCAACGTGCCGCGCGGGAGGAGATGCTCGTTGCCGAACGGCTGCTGGCGGTCAATCAAGACGACATCGTGGCGGCGGCCGCGCAATTTCCAGTATTGAAACCCGTCGTCAAGCAGCAGCGTGTCGCAGCCGAATTTTTCAATNNCGTAACGTCCGCTTTTAACGCGGTCTTTGTCCACCAGCACGACGACGTCCCGAAGATTGGACGCCAGCATGTAGGGTTCGTCGCCGGCCATTTCCGAATCGAGCAACAGCGATTTGCCATCGGAAACGACGCGCGGCGGGGTCTGGTCTTCGCGCAGGAGAATTTTATTCAAAATCATTATGTGCAGCGGCGCGGGTTTGGAACGGTAGCCGCGCGAAAGAATGGCCACCTTGCGCCCGGCGTTCTGAAGTTCACGCGCGAATTTTTCCACGACCGGCGTTTTGCCCGTGCCGCCGAAGGTGAGGTTGCCAATGGCAATGACCTGGACACCCAGTGTCTTGTCGCGGAAGATGCGGACATTGATCAGCCAGCGGTGAATCTTGACGCCGACTTGGACAAGTTTTGATCCGCCGAAGAGCATTCCGCGTGTCAATTTCGCCTTAAAATCATGGCGTTCCTCGAAGACGACTTCGAGGAAAAATGTTTCCAACGTTTCAGCCCAAGCACGGAATTTTTCACGCATGTCGCCTTAATGTGCCAAGTCTGAACGAAGTTTTGAATTGTTAATTTTTAGTTTTTAGCTGGGCGTGGCGGCGCGCGTTGCAACTCAAAACTCAAAATTGAGTCAGTAGCCGAGTTTGGCGACTTCCTGCTGCAAAGCGAGTTGAAAATCCTGCACGTCGGCCTGCGAAGGTTTGTAGCCTTGCTGTTTCGGCACAACACCGAGCCGGCCAGTCTGGTCCAAATACCACTCAGCGGTCTGAGCGTCGCTGAAGGTCACCTTGCCGCTGACAATCGCGCCCGGCTTGGTGATTTGATCCACGCTTACAGAAACCTTGCCGCCAACTGGTGGCAGCGACGCCTCGTTGCCGGGCAAGATTTGTTTTGGAGCCGTTGACGCGGCTGCCGGTTTTGCCGCAGCGGGCGGCTCGATGACTTTCGGCGGTTCCGGGTCTTTCAACGTCAGCTTCAAATCATCCACGAGAAATCGGACTTCCATGTAGGTGAACTTGAGGCTGAGTTCCTCCGCCAGGCGGTTTTGGATTTCGGAAAGTTTCGCGCCCTGCAACACCCAGGCGGTGACTCGCTGCCGTTGTGCTTCGTCCAAATTCATTTGCTCATACTTTAACTGCTTCGCCCTTCAGAATCCAATCGTAACCTTTCGCTTCCAGTTCGAACGCGAGTTCTTTGCCGCCGGTTTTCACGATGTGGCCATCCACCAGCACATGGACGAAATCGGGAACGATGAAGTTCAACAGCCGTTGATAGTGCGTGATGACGAGTTGCGCGTTGTCGGCGCGCTTCAATTTGTTGACACCGCTGGAAACAACCTTGAGCGCGTCAATGTC
>PLZL01000038.1 GCA_003152145.1 Limisphaerales bacterium | reverse complement strand
ATGGAATAAATAAAATCCTCGCCGGCGAGGTGGACAAAAATCCCGTTGGTCTGCGCGGCGAAGGAAAGCTGCGCGATGGCGGCGTTGGAATCGCCAATGGCCGAGCGCAAAACAATTTCTCGCTGCGGCGTCGCGAGTCCGTAGGCGGCCAGATCGGGCGCGGTCACCGCGGCCTTCTCAAAGTCCGCGACGCGCAAGTCGGCAAGGGTTTTGATGAATTGCTGGACGCTGCCGGCGTCCACCGGAAATATTTCACCGGCGATTTTCCAGTCATTCGCGCCCTGCCGCTGCAGCGTGAAACTGTTCGTGCCCTCGGTGACTTCGATTTCGGCGGCGGTCGCGGTCCGATCAAGCAGGTGCGGGTCGCGGAAATCGTTCACCGAACCGTGCCACGGCGAAAAATATTCTCCGGCTGTTGCGACAACGGCGTTCCAGCCTTCACGTTTCGCATAAACCTGCGTTGCGTCGTTCGTCAGGCTTTTCCCGATGTGGATGGCGGTGGGAAAGTTCGTGCCGCGCCCAAGCCATAAATCCAGGTCGGCGGGTTGCAATCCGAAGGAAGTCAAATCCGCTTTTGCGTCGTCTGTGACGAATTGCGAGACGCCGGCGTTTTGCAAATGTTGCAGCGCTTCGGTGATGCGGTCGCTGTCGGCTCGCGCCTGCAACGGCCACGTCATGCGCCAGAGATGGTTTGTCGCGTCGAGGTGCAGTTCGACAACTTTTGCGCCGTTGGTCAGCACGATGGAATCAAAACCGTTTTCACCCGCGTCCACGAGCGCGGTGCTGCGCCAGTCGGTGGCCGAGTGCGGAATTAATTTGAGCCAGTCGGCATCCGCCACAAATGCGCCGTCAACGCCGACGACGCGGAGATAAACCTGGTCGCCGGGCGCGGTCTTGTTGCCGACCAAAAGCTGCCAGCGCTGGTCGCCGGCTTCGATGACGAGCGAGATTTGCGGGTTGTCGAAACCGAATTCGGTTTCGGAATTTTTATTTTCACGCAGTTCCGCCGAGCTGATTTTGGTCGCGGGCTCGAGTTTTTGCAGCGCGGCGAGGAGCGTTTCAACCGCGGCGGACTGCGCGGGATAGGAAATGGGTTTTGACAAGAACCACGAGCCGTTCATGCGGTCGGCGCGGATTTCCAGCGCGCCGTTCGGAATGATTTGCACGCCCGTGACGGACTGCGGCTGCAAGCCGGGAAGAATTGCGTTGGGGACGCCGGCGGGAGCATGGAAGTAATGTTGAAAAACGAAAATGAACGCGGCCAGCATGGCAGCGACGACAAACCAGACCCATGTGTTTTTCGTGTTCATTATTTTCTGCGCGCGAGCCAGACCAGCCAGCCAAACGCCAGCACGCCGCAGGGCAGCGCGCCGAGCAGCAGCCAGCGAACATTTTTTTGCTGGGACTTCGTCATCAGCAGCCGGAATTCCGTGACGGGCCGCGGCCCGATGCCGTTGAGCAACACCGTGCGGTCGAGCAGCCAGTTGACGGCGGAGTCGGCGAAATCCGAATTCGCACCGGCTTTGATCACCTGGTTGTCGAGAAAAAATGAGTCGCCCACGATGATCATGCGCGTGATGCCGCGCGTGCTGGCGACGCCGGGAACGGCTTTCTGTTCGACGGCGACCACGAGCGGATAACTGCGCGGCGCGGCGGTGATGTCGCCCTGAAGCGTTGACTGCGGGCTGGAGGACAGAAGTTCATCAATCTTGGGCGCGTCGGCGGGCGGATTTTGCGTATTTAGCGCGCCGACGGGCCGCGGCAAAACCAGCTGCACCGCCAGTCCTGTCAGCGGATTGACGACGGGATGATTGTTGAAAGTGTAGATGATCACGTCATTGCCGGAACGCGTGTTCTTCGGCTCCAGCACCGCGTCGGCGAGGACGGCGACGCCCCACCGGGCGAGGATGGGTTCGAGACCGGTCGGCTGCTCGCGGGATAAATAATTGAACAGCATGAACAGCCGTCCGCCCTGCGCGAGGTATTGGTCAATCTTCTGTAGTTCCGCAGGCGAAAACGCTGTTTTCGGTCCGGCGATGATGAGCAGGTTGCAATCGTCCGGCACGGCATCGCCGCCAAGGAGCTGCAACGGCGCGGTTGCGATGTAGTTTTCGGCGAGCACCGCGCCGAATTTCATGTAATCCGACTCACCGGAATCGGACAGCGACGGCTCGCCATCGCCTTGCAGAAAATACGCCTTGAGCGGATTGGGGTTTTCCACCGCGAGCAGCATCGCGGTGAACATCATCTCGCCGTTGAACGCGATGGGCTTGCGGCGGAACTCGCGTTCAGCGGCGTTGGGCACCTGCTCGAGCTTGACCTGCGCGAGCGCGTCGCCATTGACGATTTTCCAGTGGCCGCCGCAATCAAAAATAACCAGGTCTTTGTCCTTCGCCGAACCCAACTTGTATTGCTCCTTGACTTTTTCCGCCTCGCCGGCGTCGCGTATGTAGTCCACGGTCTTGACAAAAATGTTTGGGTTCGCCGAGCGGTATTCGTTCAGCAACGCGATGATGGTCGGATACCAGTCGTCGGTTTTGTCGTAGTAGACCGTCACCACGACGCGGTTCGTGATCGAATGCACCACGCTCAAGGAGCGCGGGAACAATTTCATCTGCGTCTGCGAACTCAAATAAAACCGCCCAAAGAATTTCGCGCCGAGATAATTCACCATCACGACCACCGCCAGCACCAGCGCTGTGCGCACGACCACATCGAAGCCGATTTTCCAGCGGCGTCCCGGCGAGAAACTGGGTTGTGACTTGGCGGCCATTTTATTTCCAGCGGCGGCTTTCCACCACGCGCAACGTCAGGAACAAAAAGAAAAAGGTGGCGCTCACATAAAAGATCACCGCNNCGCGCGAAATCATCCATTTGGTTGAACAAGCCGAAATATGACAGTATCTGCGACTGCCATTGCGCGGCCACGGAAACTTTCTGCGCAAGATATGCCAGCGAAAACAGGCTCATGCCAAACACGAAGCTGATCATGGCCGCCGCCAT
>PLZL01000255.1 GCA_003152145.1 Limisphaerales bacterium | reverse complement strand
CACGATGCACTGCAATGACGCGCCCGGCGCCATCGCGCGCCTCGACGACATGGGCATCGCGCCGTTTTTGATCTCGTCCTCGGTCATTCTCTCGTGCGCGCAACGACTCATGCGTCGCATCTGTTCGCATTGCAAGGAGCCGGTGACGTATCCCTCGAAAATGTTTGAAGACCTTGGCATTGATCCGGCGACCTTCGAGGGCGTGCAGCTTTACCGCGGCCGCGGCTGCGAACGCTGCAAAAACGCCGGCTACTCCGGCCGCATGGCCATCATCGAGGCCATGACCATCAGCGATCAAATCCGCAAACTCGTCATTGCCCGCGCCAACACGCGCGAAATGGCCAAGCTGGCCATCAAGGAAGGCATGCGCACGCTCCGCATGGTGGGACTCGATCGCGCGCGCGATGGCATTTCAACCCTCGAACAGGTCCTCCTGCTTACTTCCGCGCATTAAAATTTGCGCTGCGGAATCACACCCAGTTGCGGCGCGGACGACACCCATGGCGGCGCCTGCGGTTTCCATTCCGGCGCGAACGCTGGCAGCGGCACGTTGGTTGGGCCAAGAATGCCCGGCAACGGGGTCAACCCCGCCGGCATGACAATCCCGCTGCTCAACGGCGTGTATGACGCGCCAATCGGAATTACCGCCGACGGTCCGGCCGCGGGGTTGGGCGCTGTGGACGACGAAGAAAAAATCGGGCTGCCCAACATTGGAGCTTTCGCGGTGCCGCCGGGCAGCGAATGCGGTTCGAGCAACTGCTGGAATTGTGCCATGGCGGCTTGTTGTTCTGGCGTGGGCCCGGGCGGCGGCGCGGGCAGGCTGAATGATTTCGACCAGTCACTGTTCGGGGCCTGGGCGGGGGCGGCGCGGTTGTCCGTGGTCCCGTTCAAAAATTGATCCATCAACGCCGGATTTCCCGGTTTGCTGCCGGCGGGTGTCCAAATGTTTGGGTTCATCTGCAACTCCTGACTGCCCGAAAAGTCCCAGCGCGGCGCCGGATCCGCCGCGCCATAATTGTCATTGTTCGTCCGGGCCCGCGATTGCACCTGCCTTTCATAATATTTGTCCGCGACTGTCTCGTTCTTTGGCTGGCCGGACGCGTCGCGATCCGGGATGCCGAGGATTTTTTTCTGCGTGGGGAGGCCGAGGATTTCCTCGGGCGTCAGCAGCGCCCAATTCTTCCGCTCGTCGAGCAGCCGCCGCATCTGTTGGGCTTGGGCGGGCGAAACAGCCGGCGGCGGCACGGGCACCGTCTCGGTTTCGGACACGGCGGCGGATTTAGAGCCTGGCGATTGGACTGCGTTCGCGAAATCCAACATCCCCGGCGGCTTGGCGGCCAGCGACGGCATGTTGGAATTAACGTTATCATCATCCGCCGAGGAAAATAAAATGGCCTGTCCCGGCCTCCTTCCCGCGTGCTGGGCCTGGGCGGTATATGCCGCCGCCAGCGCCACGCCGGCGAGAAGCAGCCACCGCGTCAAGTTTGCAAAGCTGAAACCCATCTCAAATTGTCAGGCTAGCTTATTGGACAACCCCCGTCAAAAATGAATTCAAAAGAAAGTTGATGGATTTTGGCCCGGTTTTCTCATCAGCCATCAACTCCCAACTATCAATCCGTCACTGCCGTTCGTATTCACCCTTGCTGACTTTCTTGAGCACGGTGAACCCGGCCTTTTTCGCGTCGGAGATGGACAGCGGCTTGAGTTTGTGCGGCGTGCTGAAGCCGGAAATGATTTTGCGCACCGGCTTTTTGCACGCGGGACAATGCGTGAGCGGCCTGGCCGAGAGCGGGCGGTTCAAGGTGAATTTCCCGCCGCAAACCACACAGCGGCCTTCGCACAGTTCGTATTCGTAAAGAGGCATAAACTAATTTCTGTTGCCGAATGTCGGATTGGAAAACCGGTTCGTCAATCAAACAAATTGCCGGACCGGGAGTGTAACTTTAATTCCGCTGCGGCTTCGCCTCGCTCCATTCCTTGAGTTTGGCTTTCGCAAGCTGGATTTGTTCCGCGCTGAAAATGCGATTGGATTCGATTTGTTGGACGATTTTTCCGGCGCGATGGATGTTGCCGGAGTGCAGGCCGTGGGCTTCGGCCAGTTTCAGCCACAAATCAAAATCTTTTGGCTGTTCCTTGATTTTGCGTTCCAGAATTTCAACGGCCGTGCCGAGATATCCGCAGGTCAGCAGTTCGTCCACGGATTCCGGCAACGCGGCTGACGCCGGCGCGGATTTCCTTTGGCCCCATTCGTTGATCGAACGCCGTGCGTATTCGAGGTGAGTGGCTGGGATATGCGGCTGGCTTTCGAGCGAGCGGAGGACTTCCGCGGCCTTGTCGCTGCGGCGCAAATCCTGGACGTGGAGCCGCATCAGCATCAACGCCGCATCCACGTTCGAGGGATTCTCCGCCAGCAGCGATTTCAAAACCGTTTCCGCCTCGGCGAATTTTCCGTCCGCCCGCAGCCGGTGCGCCTCAACCAGCGGTTTGGGTTGCTTGAAATCGTCCTGCCGAATGCCGGCGCGCGCCAGCATCGTTTCCAGCACGAGAATGTTGGCGTCGCCCGATTGCTTAAGCGTCTCGCACAACTGTGCAGCTTCTTCATGCCGTCCACTTTTGAGCAGGCTCGCGACCCTATCCAGATCGCGGGCGCTCTGGTTGGGGTCATATTCCCGATTGTCCGCATGATCAATCAGCCGGTGAAACCCGCGCGCAAACAACGCCGCGAGACTGCCGCACCACAGCAGTCCGAGCGACGGCGGAATAATCAGGATCAGCGGGATGAAGGCAGGGCCGACGCGGACGGCGTTGGGGCCGAAAAAAAACCAGAGCAGAATCACGGTTGCCGCACACCGCACGGCCCGGCGCCGCATATCCGCTTTCCTGTTTTCGCCTGTGACCTTTGGATCAAACCCGCTCAACCACCACAGCGTCAGGGCGGCGAGCGCCACTAGGATGATGTTGACGAGGATCATAGTCCGATCGTTGACGAAAATTTACTGCCGCACACCTTCACTCGCCTTCGCACAGCTCAGATTCATAAAGAGGCATGATTTTGAGGATGCAAAATCTTGGTCAGTTTCTGCGACGCCACCTCGAGTGTGAAGAGCGTTAGACATTTACAAAAAGTTCAGCGGTTCGGCTTCTTGAAGAAAGTTCAGGAGTTCTATCCGCCTGCCGTAAACAACTTCCGACAATCCATCGCCTGGGCACAAACGCAATACGGGAGGTGCTTCGCCATTGTCTCGGATATGAATTCCGATGGCGGGACAGAAGTGGGCGATGAAATCAAAAGTTGAATTAATCCCTTCAACGACACCTATGAGCGGGTAGTCACGAATCATCAATAACTTTACGCAGCGACATAATCTCAAGATCGCTTTTAAGTGATCAGGCACGGTTTCGATTAACGCTTCCCCGAACTTCAAACGCGTTTGGCCATCCATATCACAGAGCCATTTTGTGGGATGGGGGAATGGATCAACATGCGCTGCGTCTTTGCGGAGATACGGGCGTTCGAGATACAGAGTTGCTTTATTGAACGGCGCGAACCAAGCGTGCGCACTCCGATCGGTCGCGTCAAAGTATCCCAGCAATCGTGATGTCAAAGCTTGTGTGCTCAACTCAGTTGGCCAATTGCGACCAGACTCAAACTCTGTCCACGAAGGATTTAGAGCCATCGTCAGAATTTCAGCTCCGAACGGATTTCCGAAGAAAGGAATCGGCTGATAATTCCATTCTTCTTGGGCTAGCAATTTGCAGTGACCGGTAGAGTCCTGGTCACGTTCGCGGAGTTCGAAAAAACCTGCTTTGCATTTCTCCACAAGCGCAAGCACAGCCCGCGAGTCATTTGGCCTTCCATCGTATGATTCAAGCAGCCTCACAACCTTAGCGATCATCTTTGTCCAGTTGCAACCGGGTCGCATTTCAAATTTCAACTGTGGGCGAAGGCTCTCTAGATCGTCATCAATGGCGACATCTGGCTTCCCCGCGATGCCATCAAACAAATCTTCCATCCCATGTTTGGCGGCTACAGACTTCGCGTATTCCGCACCAGCCAAAGACCAAAGCGTCAAACTACAACCCGCTTCTCGTAACTTCGCAATCCCTTCCTTTGCTCCGGGCAGCAGTTGGCCGTCCTTGTCTATCAAGGTCAGGTCAACATCTATGCAAACGTTAAGCATTACTTTTCCTCTTTGCCCCATTGCGTCTTAGTGTTAAACCCTACCACCTCCGCCGTCACGAGCACGTCTCGCAAAATCTGCTCGATGATGTATCTGTGGTGATGCCTTCGTCTCCATCTCGTCACTTTTTTCAAAAACGCGTTGAAAAAATCAATCGGCAGTCAACAGCGCGGAATCAAGCAAATGACAAACTTCAAAGCCATCGTCGAGGTCGGGCCAATAAATCGCAAAGCCACCCGGCTCAATTGTCCAGTTCGCGCGTTGCTTGGGCGTGGCCTTCGCCAGCCATTTCAGCCACGGCATTTCGTTGAGCGGCAGACTGATTTCGCGTCCGTCGTCGAGCCGGACGTGAATCGTGCCGCCGGTGCAGCGGACGCCTTCGGCGCGAACCTGTTGAGAAGTCACCGGCATCGTT
>PLZL01000343.1 GCA_003152145.1 Limisphaerales bacterium | reverse complement strand
CCTCGCCGTGCCGCACGACCATGCCTTGAATGCAATAGTCCGGCACCCAGGACGTGACCCAGGTGTTGATGCCCATTTGCGCGAGGCAGATTTGATTGCGCGGGCCGTCGGCGTGCTCGAACGCCAGCGGCGGCAATTCCTTTTCGTGCGTGCCCCAGCCCATCTCGGCGGTCGTCGTGCCTTCCTCGCGGAAACCCTCGACGCTCCAGGTGTTGACGAATTCGTCCAGCTGCTTCGGCTTGTTGGTAATCTGTGTGTCGCGTTCGCTGCAATGAATCACCTTCACGCCGAGCTTTTGCGCGAGACGGTTGAATTTCAGCTCCGCAATCAACTGCCGGACTTCATCGGCGGCTTTGCCGGTAATCTTCTTGTCCTTGATGGAACGGTTGCCGATGTCAATCAGCCCCTGTTTGGTGAAATGCGAGATCAAACCGGGATTCGCGCCATGCTCCAGCACCGCCGTTGGGCCGGGCTTCGCCCACTTGCCAACCATGCGGCGCAAATTCATGTGACGCCAATAAAGCGTCATTTTCTGCGGCGAGGCGCCCTTCGAATTTTCATACGGGTCCCACAACTCGACCGACGTGTTGATGTAAAGCACGCCGCAGTCGTGGCACCACTGGAGAAGTTCGCAGCAGTCAATGTTCCACGCGAGGTCAATCAGCACGTCACCGGCGGAAAGATACTTGCCGAGCAGCGCGCCCATGTTTTCGCGCGTCACCCGCTTGCGCGCAAACTTCACGCCGCGCTTCAGCCACGGCGACAACACGACGCGCCGGTCCTCGAAATCCATGACCGTGATGTTTTGATATGGCGTTTTGAGGTGCTTGACGAGAATGGGGAGTGCGCATTGCGCGACGGCGCCGTAACCGACGAACAGGATTTTGTTTTTGAATTCGAGCATGGCAAATAATTTTAGCGCGGCACTTTGTCCGATAATTTTTGGCGATACAAGGATTTATTCATCATTCGAATTTTGCCGGCACGGCGCGGAATTTTCAGACGCCAAAAATTTCTCCGCGCGAACGGAAAACCGCGCCGGGAACCTCAATCCAGCGATTGATAAATTTATTGCGCCGCCACCAAATCCGGCCGGGCCAGCGAGAGTCCGCCTTGGACGTTGCCGTCAAACTTGGGGTGGATGACGACATTGTTCGTGCAGGTGGTGTTGTTGACCCGGAAGGCCGCACCGCCACAATCGCTGGCAGCCAGGTTGGTGAACGAATTTTGCGCGCACTCGGTCCGGGGAACGGGTTCCCAGCCACACGGGGTCTGCTGCTCGGCGTGCGCCATGAACACGCCGTAGTGCCGGCTGCTGCGGATGGAGATGTTGCAAAACTGATTGTCGCGGCTCGCACGCATGAAAACGCCCAGGTCGTTTGCGCTCAAAACGGCATTACTGACGATGTTGTCATTGAAACCCAGATCCAGCGAAATGCCCGCGCCTGGATTGTCGTGAAGGCTAAGCCCCGTGAACAGGCAGCCCTCGGTTTGATAGCAGGCCAGGCCGTCGAACTCGTTGTCAAACGCGGTCAGATTCCGCACCGTCAGCCGCCGCACGTCCCGCGTGGTGACCAGACCCCCTGAACGGCACCGCGCGCAAGTCACATTTTCCACTGTCGAATCGCTGACGTTTTGCACCGAGATGCCGTTGTTGCGGATTTCCGAACCTTCGCCCTGAAGCTGCCAGCGTTCGCGTTGCTGGTGTAGGCGGTTGCCGTCAATGAACAAATTGCTCACGCGCAAATCCCGGATGGTATGTTTGGGATCGTTGACTGGTTCCCCCAGGATGATTGCCGGGCAATTCGCGCCATCCGCCAGGCGCACAATGGTCGCCTCGCCGGAACCGCGCAGGGTTTGATGATCCCGCTGCAACACGATGGGCTGGCAAACCTCAAAATTTCCGGGTGGCAACACCACTACGCCGCCGCTGTCGGGCAGGTCGTCCAAGGCCCGCTGGATTTCAGCGCCGGTCACACCGGCCGGCAACTTCACGACCGCCAGTTCTCCTGTCGGCATTGGGAAAGCAGAGATGAACATCATCGGGAAGCCCGCCAGACAAACCACGGCGGCGCTTTTCAGCAAGACCCGCCGGCTTCCGGCCTGATTGAAGTTCGTTTTCATAATGAACGACCCGGTTGCAACCAATCAGAATTCTTGCGGCAATATCGCCTCTTTCGGGGATTCGTCAACCCAAAGATTCACTTTTTGGAATAAATTTTTCCAGTTGACCTAATCACAAGCCAGACGATATTGGAATTCGGGGGGCCGGTTCCATTCGGCCTGCCTTTCTCCGGCGGAGGGGTTTTATTTCGGGATTTCCCGCGAACATGAAAGTGTTTATGCTGCGCGGGCAATTTATGCCGCCACCAAACACCGCCGCTACACCCGCCGGACTCGGCTACGCCATGCCCGCCGAATGGGAGCCGCATGCGACGACATGGCTCGCCTGGCCGCACCATCAGGCCGACTGGCCGGGCAAGATGGAGACCATCCGCTGGGTTTATGGCGAAATGGCT
The DNA here is from genome assembly GCA_003152145.1 of Limisphaerales bacterium. The sequence goes on along the minus strand of PLZL01000343.1, from coordinate 1,578 downwards.
CGCAAAATTTCGCCGGGCGAAACCGTGCGCCTCCTCGTCCGGCACCAAGCGGAGCAAAAACTCGCCGCCAGCCATCTCCAACGCGCCGGCTGCGATTTGAAAAACATCCGGTTTGTCGTGCATCCGACCAACCGCGGCTGGATGCGTGACAGCGGGCCGATTTTTGTGCGGCGGAAAATTCCGCAATCCGTAATCCGCAATCCGCAATTTGAAACCGCCATCGTTCACTTCCATTTCAACGCCTGGGCCAAAGATGACCACTGGCGGAAGGACACCAAAGTTCCCGAAACCGCTGCGCGCATTCTTGGCAGAAAATTATTTCACGCCGAGCGCAGCCAGGATGATTCAACTCAAAATTCAAGATTCAAGATTCAAAACGTCCATCGGCCGTTCATCCTCGAAGGCGGCGGCATCGAGGTGAACGGACGCGGCACGTTGCTCACGACGGAGGAATGTTATCTTCACCCGACGATTCAGGTCCGCAACCCGGGCATGACGCGGGCGCAATATGACGAGACCTTCAAAAAATATCTCGGCGTCAAAAACCCGCTCTGGCTGCTCAAAGGGCCCGCCGGCGACGACACACACGGGCACGTGGACGACATCTGCCGCTTTGTGAACCGGAAAACGCTCGTGCTCATCCGGGAAACGAACCCGCGCGACATCAATTACAAACCGCTGGCCGAAAACTGGGAGCGCGTGCGGGAGTTTCGCCTTGAGGACGGTTCAAAACCCGAAATCATCCCCCTGCCCATGCCCGCGCCGCTTTGCTTTGACGGCCGCCGGCTGCCCGCGAGCTACGCGAACTTTTACATCGCCAACGCCTGCGTCATCGTGCCAACGTTCAATGACCCGAACGACCGCGTCGCGCTGGGCATTTTGGGCGAATTGTTCCGGGACCGGCCGGTCGTCGGCATTCACGCCGTGGATTTGGTGCTCGGCTCCGGCTCGCTGCATTGCCTCACGCAGCAGCAGCCGGCGTGAGTTTCAATTCGGATAATGCTCGACATCAGCCTGAATACAGGCTACATTCAGCCTATGAAAATTGCCAGCCGCCCCCGTCTCCGAAAACAGAAGATAAATTTGCAATCGCAAATGTTCACATTGAGCAATGCCAAGACGTATTTGGGCCGCTTGATGGAAAAAGCCAGCCGGGGTGAAACGATTTACATTGTCAGGGGACGGCAGCGGTTTGTTTTGCAGGAAGTTCCTGAAATCGAGCCGATCCCNNATCCGCGCCCCCAAGGACCTTGAATAAAAACGGAACGCCGTGAGACAATGGGACATTTTCATGTTTCCGTTCAGCAAGGAAAAGCGGCATCCCGCCGTCATCATCTCCAACGACGAAACCTGCCAGAATCCAGACATTGAAGAAGTCAACGCCCTGCTTTGCACCTCGGCCAAAGTGAATCGCGTCGCGAAATCCACCGAGGAAGTTTTGGACGAGGCCGTCGGGCTGGATTGGAAAACCCTGGTGCGCTGCGACAAAATTCATTTGCTGCCCAAGGCGCGCTTCGACGACAAAAAGGGCCATGTCACCGAGGAACGCCGATACCTGATTGCCCGGAAAATGGTGGA
>PLZL01000268.1 GCA_003152145.1 Limisphaerales bacterium | reverse complement strand
GCGCATCGAGGCGTTCATGGAGCCGAACCTCGAAAAAATCTGCCAGGACATTTCGCCCGATTTCACACCGGTGCCCGACCACAAGCCCTACGATTTGTCCGCGCCCGAAGGCGTCACGCATCACGTCGCGCCAGGCACACGGATTCAAAGCGGCATTTATCCCATCGTCACCGGACTTGAACACGACGAGCTTGGCCATCCGACCGGCTCGCCGAAGTTGCACATGCAGATGACAGCCAAGCGCCGGAACAAATTGCAGGCGCTCGGCGCGACGTTGCCGGTGCCGAAAATCTACGGCCCGCCCGAAGGCAACGTGCTGCTCGTCGGCTGGGGCTCGACACAGGGGCCGATCCGCGAGGCGGTGGACCGCGCGCGCGCCGGCGGCGACAGCGTTTCCGCGGTCCACATCAAGCACATCAATCCGTTGCCGCCGGGTTTGGAAAACATTTTCTCCGGGTTCAACCACGTTCTCGTGGTCGAGATGAACGACGNNCATGGCATCAACAAGACCGACGGCCTGACGTGGAAGGTGAAGGAAATCCTCGAGCGCGCCAAAACCACCGTGTCCGCCGGGTTGCGGAAGCTGTGAATTTGAACCGTTACCGCGCCAAAATGTCTAATCATTAACATGAGTGAAACTTTGACAGAAACTCCCGTCCGCGCCGCCAACCTCGCCGCGGTCGCCACGCCGCCGCCGTCCGCTGCGGATGAGCGCAAGGGCCTGACGAAAAAGGAAATCGCCGCCGACCACCCGACGTGGTGTCCCGGCTGCGGCGATTTCTCCGTGCTCGCCCTTTACTTCAAGCTCATCGAGAAGCGCAAGATGTGGCATGAGAAAATCACGACCATCGCGGGCATCGGCTGCTCCAGCCGTTTTCCGTATTTCGTGCAGGCGCACGGGGCGCATTACATTCATGGCCGCGCGCTGCCGTTCGCCAGCGGCATTTCGCTGTCGCGGCCGGATTTGCACGTGTTTGTTTTCGGCGGCGACGGCGACGCCTTTTCGATTGGCGGCAATCATTTCACGCACACCGCTCGCAAGAACATCAAGCTGACCTATGTCGTCATGGACAACTGGGTCTACGGCCTGACGAAAAAGCAGACCTCGCCCACCTCGCCGCTCGGGTTCAAGAGCAAGACCGACCAGTGGGGCGCGGTGGATTATCCTATCAATCCGATAAAGCAGGCCATCGCCGCCGGGGCCACGTTTGTCGCGCGCACCACGTCCACGAATCCAAATCATGTTTTGGCGATGATGGAGGCCGCGATGGACCACGACGGTTTCGGATTCGTCGAATGTTTGAGCGAATGCGTGGAATTTTACGAGGGCGCGTTTGACGCCGCGAACCCGCGCAAGGGCGGCGCGTTCAACGAAATTCCAAAGAATCACGACGTGAGCGACGAATTGGAGGCCTACCGGCTGGCCGGCGCGGATTTCCCCGGCTACTTCGGCATTTTTTACAAAAATAACAAGGCGACCAAGAACGCGAAGGAAGCCGAAATCCAGCGCGGCTTCATGGAAAAAGTCAAGGGACTGAAGGACTGGCAGATTCTCCAGAAGAATTTCGACCGGATGAAATAAATCCATTTTCGATTTACGATATTCGATTTACAAGTCCGTCGAAAACTTCGCGGACTTGTAAATTTTTTGTGGCGCGTGAATCGAAAATCGTGAATCGTAAATCCCGATGCCGATTTACGAATTCGCCTGTCCCAAGTGCCGCCGGATTTTCAGCTTCCTTTCGAAGCGTGTGAATCCCGCCCGCCCGCCGGTCTGTCCCAAATGCGGCGGCAAAAAAATGTCCAAGCAAATCAGCCGCTTTGCCATGACGCGCAAACTTTCCGAACCCGCCGCCAAATCCGGCGGCGACGCCGGGCCGGCGCCCGATTTGGACGACCCGCGCATCGAGCGCGCCATGATGGAAATGGAACGCGACATGGAACATCTGGACGAAAACAATCCCAAGCACATGGCGCACATGATGAAGAAGATGAAAGACCTCATGCCGCCGGGCACGATGCCCAAGGAACTGGACATCGCCATCAAACGGCTTGAAGCCGGCGAAGACCCGGAAAAGATCGAGGCCGACATGGGCGACGTGCTGGGCGATTTTATGGGCGGCCCGGAAGGCGGCGCGGGTAGCGGCGGTTATTCACACGATAGTGGATTGTATGATTACTAAAGGCTCCAAATCCCAATCTCCAACATCCAGAGAAACTCCAATCATCAAATTCAAAAACACCAGCACAAGCTGTGTGGGCGTTTGGAGCTCGAAGTTTCTCTGGTGCTTGGTGCTTGGTGCTTGGAGTTTCTGACATGGCCCACATCCACGAAAAAATTGATTTCACCGTCGCCATTTTTGTCGTTCACGACGGGAAGGTTCTCCTCATCCATCATCGCAAGCTGGACAAATGGCTGCCGCTCGGCGGGCACATCGAGCTGGACGAGGACCCGGAGCAGGCCGCGCTCCGCGAGGCGAAGGAAGAAAGTGGTCTCGACGTGGCACTGCTCGGCGAACGACCGCCCACGACTTCGCCCGGCACTCGAGCGCTCATCGCGCCGCGGTTTCTCGACATCCACCGCATCAGCGACACGCATGAGCACATCGGCATGATTTACTGGGCGCGGCCCAAGAATGGGAAACTTTCTCTCGCCGCCGAAGAGCATCACGACATCCGCTGGTGTGCGATTGGCGAATTGGAAGAACTTTCTCCGCCGATGCCGGACGCCGTAAAGTGGTATTGCCGCAAGGCCATCGAGGAGCTTTCCAGCCGGCCATGACCGCGAATCAGAAAATCCACAACACCTGCTTTGCCATCGTGGGACTGAACTCCTTCGCAACGACTCTTTATTTCAACTACCTCTACTTTTTCCTGCACCAGCGGTTTGGCTTCAATGACAAGCACAATCTCGCCGTCGCTGCATGGCTTGGCTTCACCTATATTTTCGCAGCGTGGCAGGCAGGAAGGTTCGCGCACCGCTTCGGTTATTTCACCGCGCTCAAAATCGGTTTCGGCCTGATGGCCGCGGGGCTGGCCGTTGGCTCGCAACTGGCTTCCGTTCCCGGCGTGATTCTCGCTGCGACGGCGACCAACATCGGCATGTGTTTCATCTGGCCGACGCTCGAGGCGCTCATCAGCGAAGGCGAAACGCCCGCGGGCGTGCCCCGCGCCGTCGGCATCTACAACATTGTCTGGGCCGCGACGAACGCGCTGGCGTTTTTCA
>PLZL01000378.1 GCA_003152145.1 Limisphaerales bacterium | reverse complement strand
ATCACAACGAGGCATCCGCAAGGATGCCTCGTTGTGCTTTTGCCCCTGAAGTTTTTCAGTTAATTGGAAATTCCCCGGCGATTTTTCTCTTCCACGTTATGCCGTGGTTTGACAAAAAATACTGGAGTCATGCCCCGCATTCCGCCTCACGCACGCCGCTTGTGACTTTGCACCGATGATTCAATGTGGAGAACTGGAGCAAATAGAAGGTGCCGCCTTTATGGCAGTTCATGTTGACATTGGCACATTTCATTGCCAGCGGAACGCCGCCTTCAGGCGGCAGCAGGGTGCAAACGAACGTTTCTGCCGCGTAAACGCGGCGTTCCCATCAGCACTCCACTTTGTCTCCATGATGTGCCGGTGTAGTTATTAACTGCTATATTTGGCACCGTGGCGGCATTTTGCGCTGCGAGCCGGTGCGTTTGCCCCTCGTCGGCCTTTTCATATTCATCGCTGCCTCGCCGAATTTCGAGGCGACGCCTTTCAATATCCGCGTGGACATCCGTGCAATCACGCGGATTGGTTCTGCGAGAGCGGGAAGAACCTTTGCCTGGACGCGGATGGGTTTTGTTGAAGCAAAGGCGAGTCCTGCTTGAACGCGGGGTTAAAGGGCTTGAAATTCAGCCCCGCCCGCCGACGCTGCGCAGGTGATGGGCGACGGCGATCAAGGCGGCGGTTTGATTCTTTCGTTATTTGTCACCCAGGCAAAACGGGCGGCCACCGCTGGCCGCCCTTTAATTCACCTGAATAATTACCCCTTTATTCTCAGTGTTTGTCCCGGTTGGGATTCCACCAGATGTCGTCATTATAGAGTTCCCCGCGTCCCTGCCCGTAGGAAGTGGTCGTGTTCGGGTTGAAAACATAATCGTATTGGAACCACGCAGAGTGTCCGTCAAGAAAAACGAGGTTGCCTCCATTGTTGTGACGTTTGACGAAGTAAGTCCACCGGCAGGCCGGAAAACAACCCATTTGCGGCCCGCTTGCTCCCGTCCAATTTTCCAAAGAAGGACTGAAACAAAATTCGGTCAGCAGAACCTGCTCCGAGGTATGACGAATCGAGGAAAGTTTGGGCATGGTTGGCCAAGGAAAACTGTTGCCCTGAACTCCGTTTGCAATACTTGATTGAAGCTTGAGATCGAGGTCCATCACATAACTGAAAAAACCATATTGCCCTCCCTGAAGAAACAGGGGGTTGTCTGCAGCGGTTGTTTGGATTGCAGGGCACATCCAGATTTTCCCGAGGCCGTTGCCTGGAAATGGATATTTTTTCTGATAATCTGCGCCCCCCATTATCCCGCCATTGTAGTAAAACGAAAGCGGCTTCTCCGCAACGGCCGGTGGCAAGGCATTGAACCATGCGGCGGTGTCGTTGGGATCGCCCGCAAAAGCCGGAGCAGTGGCGGCCGTGTTGCCGGTATAGGGTGAATATGACCCGGTCGAATCCGTTCCGTCCCTCGGGATTTGGTCGTCGTTTTGTGAGGCATAGAGGCTCAAAGCCAAACCCCATTGGCGTTGGGATGAGAGGCATTGGATGGTTTGCGCTTTTCGTTTGGTTGCGGCCAGCGCCGGCAACAACAGCGCCGCCAGAATGGCAATGATGGCGATGACGACCAATAATTCAATGAGGGTGAACGCCTTGAGTGCGGGTTTGGCGAATCTGGGCGTCTTCATAATATGTCTTTGATCAATCCGCTCGGACAATCTATTTTATTCCCTGCATCGAGTGTATTTCATTCACGGATAAAAATCAAGGATTGTGAATAAGTTTTCGATTATTTTTTCGTTACGTTTTGATGACCGTTTCCGGAGCTTTGCCATTGAAAAAACGCCCATCCGCCGCATCATGCTGACGCCATGCGGACGCGCGATCCACAATTCCAAAGCCGGTGCCTCATTTACGGTGGGCTGGCTTTGGTCACGCTGGCCGTGTATCTGCCGGCTCTCCACCATGGTTTTGTCGAATACGATGACCAGCAGTATGTGACCGATAATCCGCGGGTGCAGGCGGGTTTATCGTGGACAGGTCTGGTCTGGGCCTTCGGTTTCCACGCCGGCAACTGGCATCCGCTGGCCTGGCTGTCGCACATGGCTGATTGCCAGTTCTACGGCGCACGCGCCGGCGGCCATCACCTGACAAGCATTTTGCTTCACATCGCCAGCACGCTGCTCTTGTTTTCAGTTTTGAACCGGATGACGAACGCGATGTGGCGCAGCGCGGCGGTGGCGGCGCTGTTTGCGTGGCATCCGCTCCACGTCGAATCCGTGGCCTGGGTGGCCGAAAGAAAGGACGTGCTCTGCGCCTTTTTCTGGATGCTCACGCTGTGGCTCTACGTCCGTCATGCCGCCAGACCATCCATTGCCCGTTATCTGTTCGCGCTCGGCTCATTTGTCCTCTGCCTGATGGCCAAACCGATGGGAGTGACCCTGCCATTCGTGCTGCTGCTGCTGGATTACTGGCCGCTCGGGCGGGTGACAGGTGACGGGTGGCGGGTGGCGAGTGTCAGGCGATTGGTCGTGGAGAAAATTCCGTTTCTGGCCTTGAGCGCCATCGCCTGCGTGCTGACATTGCGGGCGCAGGAACTCGCGATTGTCTCCACCGCCGGGCTGCCAGTTTCCCAGCGCGTCGCCCATGCGCTGGTGGCTTACAATCACTATCTGGTCGCGATGTTTGTCCCGCAAAATCTGGCCGTTTATTATCCCTATCAAATCCATCTCCCGACGTTGACCATCGCGTGCGCCATCATCGTGCTGGGGCTGACAACATTGTTGGCGCTAAACATGCGGTGTCGGCCCTGGCTCATGGTGGGCTGGCTGTGGTATCTCGGCACGCTCGTCCCGGTCATCGGGCTGGTGCAGGTGGGCGATCAAGCCTGGGCCGACCGCTACACGTATCTTCCATTGATCGGCTTGTTCGTGGCCATCGTCTGGTTCGCCTGTGAAATCATCAAAAGCCTGCTGGTTCTGCAATGCGCGTCCGTGATTGTGGCCGCCGGGCTGATCGCGGCGACATCGGCACAACTGGGTTATTGGCAGAACACCCGCTCGCTGTTTGAACACACCGATAAAGTCACGCCGAAAAATTACATGGCCATCACCATTCTGGGCAGCCTGCTCGCCAAGGAACATAAATATGATGAAGCGATGGGGTATTATCGGACGGCCTTGCGCTACTCGCCGGGTTTTCCCGAGGCGCATTTTTTTCTGGGGAACGCGCTGGATGAGCAGGGCAAATTGGATGAAGCCGTCGCCGAGTATCAAAAGTCGCTTTGGTTCAGGCCCACCCAAGAGCAGACGCACATCTTCATGGGCATCGCGCTGGCCAAACAAAAGAAATATGACGAGGCGATGGCGCATTACAACGCCGCGCTGAAGCTCAATCCTGATTCCGCCGTCGCCCAAAACAACCTCGCCCGGTTGCTTCACACACTAGGCAAACTCGACGCGGCCGTTGAACATTACCACGCCGCCCTGGAAATTGACCCCAAACTGGCGCTGGCCCACAACAATCTCGGAATTTTATTGATCCAAAAAGGCAAGCTCACGGAAGGCGCCGTCCAGCTTCGCGAGGCCATGCGGTTGGATCCGACAAATTCGGAGACGCGGTTGAATCTGGCCTTTGCCTTGAATCAGCAACAACAGTGGCCGGAAGCGGCGGACCTGTTTTCCAAAATTGTGCGAGGCGATTTGCCCGATCCGAAGGCGCACTACGAATTCGCCGTGGCGCTCGCCCATTTGAAAAGGGCGCGCGAGGCCATGAGCCAATACGCCAGCGCCCTCCTGATGCAGCCCGATTTTCCCGATGCCCTCGACGGCCTCGCCTGGATTTTGAGCACCGACGCCAATCCGGATTTTCGCAACGGGCCGGAAGCGGTCAAGATGTCCGAACGCGCCTGCGAATTGACCGGTGAGCAAGACCCGGTGAAATTGAAAACGCTCGCCGCCGCTTATGCCGAAACCGGCCAGTTTGAAGCGGCCATAAAGACTGTGCAAACCGCGAAAGACCTGGCGGCCAAAGCCAGTCGCCAGCAACTGGTCAACGAATGCTCACTCATGCTGGAACATTTCCAACGATCCGAACCGTGGCGCGGTTTGTGAGCCTCCGGCTGGCCGCTGGTGCCGGTGACTTGACATGTCGCGCCGGTGCTGGTGCCGCCGCCCTTGGTGCCGGCGTCCTGCAACGAGCTGGCGTCGTCCTCGATGGCAACTTTCAAATTTTTGTCGACATCGGGCATAAATTCACGGATGAAAACGGATCACCACGCGCCGGTGAGGACGCCGTTGACGAAGTGCAGCGTCACGCCGCCGGTGACGACATTGGTCGTGAGGCCGGGACCGATCCGAAACAGCGTCGCGCAATTTGACGGCGTGGTGTAGGTAAAGCTGCCGGTGAACACGGCGTTGGTCTGGTTCCAAACGTCGCGCACTTGCATCGGCACGTTCGACGGGATGCCAAGCTGCGGCCAGATGATGGTGTCCGTCAGGGAGCCGGCATAGGTGAGGTTGGCAAAGCAAACCCCCCATTCATTGTTACCGAGCGACCGAATCCAGATTTCCTCGCCGGTCACGTTGTTGGAATAAACCATGTAACCAAACGTGCCGGAAATGTTCTGGTAAATCGCCTGCCAGTCGGTGTTCGTCAGCAGCGCCACAGCCCCCGCCGTAAGGTTCGTTTGGGCCAGATAAGTGGAGAGGGGCGCGATGGCGGCGAGCGAGAGGAAGCCTTGAAGGTTGGTCAAATTGCCGTTGAAATCGCCGAACTCCGGGTAAAACGGATAGCAGCCGCCAGAGCCAAAATTGTTCCCGCCGACGATGTTAATGAACGTGTGAACCATGTTCTGCCACGTGTCGCTTGTCCCATACAGTATGGAGAGGCCGTAATCCCAGTGGGCGTAGCCGTTCAAGTTGAGCGGGGAAAAGCTGTTCCCTTTGGCGCTTACTGCAACAGAGCGCCCCATCTCGCCGGCGAGCGTCTGAACCGTTGTTTTCATCCATTCCGTTGTTTCCCACAAGCTCCAGTCTTGTCCCATATCAGTGACTCCAAAAGACGGGTCGAGCTTGATTGAATCAAAGCCTTGAGCAATGTAGTTGGAAAAGGCGTTGACCCAGACGAGCTTATTTGTCTCGATGTAACCATCGTAGTTGCCCCCCACGCCGTTGGTAATCGGGGAATTTTGGCCAATCCACAATTCCACATACTCCCCGTTGGTATGGGCGAAATTCACCGTGCCGTTCGTGGGCCAAGTCGAGGAGACATTATACCAGCCGTCATCCAAATCAATGCCGCGAACGATTGAACTCAAACCGGAGCCGTTCAAATAATTTACGATGTTCGTGAAGCCGGACGCAGTGGTCGGGTCTGGATTGTCCGGGTTATTATTGAAAGTGCCGGGGTTTGAATCGGGCGAGAAAGAGAACAGCATGAGCGGCGCGCGGCTGGCCATTGTTTGTTTTGCCGGAACCGTTGGAGAGGAGGATTTTCGGAATAGTAGCGCAGTGCCTTGGGCATGGGCGATTGAGAGCAACGCCAGCACGATGAACAGACCGAGGCCTTTTGTTTTCATCAAAGATTCAGGTTCAATATGCCTTGTGAGGATGGCTTCCAACTGCTTTCTTACGCCTCGCACAATAAAAATGCAAAATAAAAGTGGTGTTATTTGTTCGGCAAAGCATTGGGACAGAAGCGCTGCGAGCCAGACGATGCGACCTGATCTTTTTTGAAGAATCCAGGCCGACATGATTTCACAACCAGACGCCGGAAACTAGACGTGGCTGTTCAGACGGATGCGTTTGTGATGACTCGCGCGCCATACCGAAGTTGGTTTGGAACCTGCCTGAAAAATCGTGGCAGCCGGCGTGAGCCGGCTCTGATCTCTTGACACCCAAACTGGATTTCACAAGGGAATTTGAGCCGACTCATGTCGGCTGCTACTGAGAAAAAGGAATCGTAATAAAAAGGGCGGCCGTTGCCGGCCGCCCTTGAGTTTTTTCCCGTGCGTTGGCTAGTGGTTGGCGTTGGTGTTGCTCAAAATGTAGAACTGCTGCTTGCCGCCGGGAGTCACCACGTTGGTGCCGATGAACGTGAACGCGCCACTGGCGCCATTGGTGTTTACCACATTGGTCGCCACCGGTATCCACAGGCTCAACGGCAACGCCATGTTCGTGCTCGCCAGCAGGTAATAGACGCCGGTCGCCTGCGCGTTCGTCCCGGTAATCACCACGTTCCCGTTGGCGATGGTGATGCGGGTGATGCGCGCCGAATTCGTCGGGATGATCATCGGGGGAGGCGGTGGCGGGTTGGTCACAATATCGGCCCACCGGGTTACGCCAACACTGAAGGTCGGTTGAAAACCATAGAGGACGCCGGTGACTGAATAAGCGTTTGTGGGCAGGGTTTTACCCGCCGTGTCCAAGTCCAGATCAAAGAAGGTCAGATTGAAACTTTGTCCGCTGGAGTTGGTTATCGTTACCGTGTTATTGGCACTGGTTGAAAGAACCAGCCCCGCATTGGTGCCGAAATGAACATCGGTAAGTTGCACCAGCGAGCCGGCGAGATTAGTGTTCACATAGGCGAAACCGTATGCATTGGTGACGTTGAATGGAATGACTATCGGCGCAGGCAACGCGTTAGTCGTGCCGGTGTCGGTGTAAGACGTATAAGGATAGGAACCACTGGGATCGGCATAAAGTTCCAGTCCGGTGTTGAAGCTGGACAAAACACCGATCCAAGTGACAACATCGCCCTGTGCGGGACGGAAAGTCGAGGCCAGCGTAGCGAAGATGTTGATGCCACCCGTGCCATCCTGCAAGTAGTAGGAAGACGTATTGCCGGTAGTCAGGTTGGTATAGGTGGTTACGGTGCCGGTGACCTGATAAGGTATGGACGGAGGTGTGTTCGTAGGATTGAAAGTGACCGGATCCACCAACGAGCGCAGGTAGGCAATCGAAACCACCGGCGTATCGAGAACCGTCAGCGCGGCATTGGTGCTGACGACGCCATTGGTGGGATAATTCGCGTAATCATTGGTCACGGCCACCTTAAATATTGCGCCCGAAAGATTGGTCTGCACATTATTGAGCACATAAGAAGAAGAGTAGCCGTTATCGTTCTGCCCGGCAGTAACGACAACATTGTTGGAATACCACGTGTAGGTGACGTTGCCAGGACTCGTCACTGAAGTTGAGAGAGTCACCGTTTGCCCTTTATAGGCAGTCTGACTGACCGGTTCGGTGACAAACGAAGGCGGCAAGAGCGCGGCAGTGATCAGCACCTTGGCGACGGAACTGGTGGCCGACAGCCCGTAAGGAGTGGTGGCAATCAGTGTGAAATTGCCGCTATCGGTGGCCTGCGCGCTGGAGACGGTAAGAATGTTGTGATTAGCGCCGTTGTCGCCGCCGGTGTAGTTGGTGCCGCCTTGCTGCCACTGATAAGTGAGGTTGCCCAACCCCTGACCGTTGGCCACCGCGGACAGCGAGAATGAACCGTTGACAAAGTTGGTGGTGCTGCTCACCGGTTGATAAACAATGACTGGTGGCCGAGCGTTGGTTGCCCAAATATTGGTCATCGCCTCGGCAAAGGTGGTCGCCACGGCAAGGTTGGTAATCAGGAAAGTTGCATTGCCAAAGCTGGAGGCTTGCCGGAACGCAAAGGCATTCAACGCATTTGTGAGGGCAGCGTTACTAAGGTCACTGGCGGTGTAATGTGGATCAACAGGACTGAAGCCGGTTTGGTTTATATTAATAGGATTGACCCAAATGGTGGCGGCCTTGTTGTTAAACGGATCAAATTCCTCAACGACTTGATAGGGAGTATTCACCGCCAAATCCACCGGAAAGCCACCGTTTGCCAAGTTGGTTGCGAGAACATTATCGGTTACGCCAAGCCGCCAGGTGTTTGGCACGACGGTGCCATTGGTGAAAGCTTGAACACGGCCACAATAACCATAAAAAGTGTTATAAAAACTGCAAAAGTAACTTCCAGCTCCATTGGGGAGTCCAACTCCATTGATGACGGGGGTATTTGAATTGACGACGGAGTCGAGAGTATTTGTATAATTGGTGATACTGGTCGCACAAATTACGGTGAAACTGGCATAAATCAACTGAGGCGGTTCGCTGAGATTGTTGGTCCCGGCTGTTGGGGATTCTATACCGTAATTGCCGGAACCACCGGGAAGGCCGGCATTCGCTAAAGCCCAATTCGTTTGAACCAATAGACGGAAGCAATCATCCTGGCGGCTGATAAGACTTCCACCAGTGGCGCACACCTGCAAATTTGAGTTAACAAAATACATATCAGACGACGCAGCGGTTCCAGAATCCCTGATCCAGAGGGAGTTTGTGCCGGCGGGGCCGGTGGGGGGTGGGGTGATGGAGCTAATGATGACCGGTCCGTTGGTGTATTGAAAGCCATCATAGAAAAGTAAACTGGCGCGCACGGACACGGCAGCCAGAAATGAGATGAGAGCTAGGGCTGTTAGTTTTTTCATGGGTGTTTTTTAGTTGTTAATTTTGAATGGCGGTGACGACAAGAAATCCGATGAGCGTGAAACCGTTTTGAAATCGTGGCGGGCATGAAACAAAAATTCTCCCCGGAGCGGATGATTCATCCCGCTGGTTTCAACCCGCCCGCCGCGTTCCTGAATAGAGCCGGCCTTTTGTCTCATATTTCAAATCGGTCAACCTTGGTCGCGCCTCCTTTCTCGCAGAAATTCCCGCCGTCGGCAAGGATCTTTCAGAAAAGTTATTCACAAATTCACAGAATTCACAAGACCGGCACCGGACCGGCACCGGCGCGACACATGGCTTGCGCCCAATGAGCTGAAAGCGCATTCTTTCCGGTGCAAAACAACAAAATGGCCATGAAAAAAATCTGTTTGCTGCTGCCGCTCGTCCTCGCCGGCCGCCTCTACGCCGCCGACGCGCCCAAAACCAATCCGTCCGACGCTAAAACCAATGCGCCGGTCGAAAAAAACGAGGCCGCCATCATTCCCGACGCCACGCACAAGCCGGTCTTCACGACCAATACGATCACCATCGCCGGCACCTTGCCAGGTGGTGGCACCACCGTCACCTACGTGGCCGAGACGGGGATGTTGCCGGTGCTCAACTCCACGGGCACGGTGCGCGCGTCGGTTTTTTACATCGCCTACACGCGCGCGGGCGAGACCAACAAGGCCGCGCGGCCGGTGACGTTTTGCTTCAACGGCGGGCCCGGCTCGTCGTCCGTGTGGCTGCANNCTCGGCGCGCTCGGCCCGCGCCGCGTGAAGATGAACGAAGACGGCACGCTGCCGCCGCCGCCGTTCGGCCTGGCGGACAACGACCATTCCATCCTGGACGCGAGTGATCTGGTGTTCATTGACCCGGTGGCCACCGGTTTCAGCCGCCCGGCGAAGGACCTGAAGTCCGACGAGTTCTTCGGCAATTCCGCCGACCTGGATTCCGTCGGCGAATTCATCCGGCTCTGGACGACGCGGCATGACCGCTGGCTCTCGCCGAAATATCTCTGCGGCGAAAGCTACGGCGTCTTCCGCGCGGCGGGGCTGGCGGAGCATTTGAGTTCGCGCTACGGCATGTATTTGAACGGGCTGATTCTCGTCTCCGGCGTCCTGGACTTCGCGACCCTCTACGACAATCCGGGCAATGACGTGCCGTATCCGCTGTATTTGCCGGCCTACACCGCGGCGGCGCATTTNNCACAAAAAACTGCCGCCGGATTTGCAGGCGGATCTGCCGAAGGCGCTGGCCGAGGCGCGGGAATTTGCGAAGGGCGAATACGCCTCGGCACTGCAGCGGGGTGATGCGCTCTCCGCCGACGAACATGAAAAAGTCGCCGCCGAACTCGCCCGGCTCACCGGCCTGAAACCGCCGGTCATCAAGGACAACCACCTGCGGATTAACGAGGGCGTGTTCCGCAAGCAATTGCTGCACGACGAGGGACTGATTCTCGGCGCCTACGACGCGCGCATCACCGGGCGCGACGACGAGCCGGCGTCGCAGTATCCCGATTTCGATCCGTCGGACGCGGCGGTGCTGGGACCATTTTCCGCCGCGATGAACGCTTATGTGCGCGGGGAATTGAAGTTCGAGGACGATTTGCCCTACGAAATGCTCGCCGGCGTGCAGCCGTGGAACTACGGCACGCGCAACACCTACGCCAGCGCGGGCGGACGGCTCGCCGGGATCATGAACCAGAACCCCTACATGCGCCTGCTCGTGCTCGGCGGGCGCTGCGATCTGGTCTGCCCGATTGACACGGTGCATTACGCGCTCGACCACATGCCGCTCGACGCCGCCTTCCGCACGAACATCACCTACGCCGAGTTCGACGCCGGCCACATGATGTATATCAACCTGCCGGACCTGAAAAAAATGCAGAAGGATTTGGAAAATTTCCTGAAGCCGTGACTCAAAATAATTCCAAATTCCAAGCTCCAACATCCAGACAAGCTCCAACCATCAAACTCAAATTTCTTCCGGCGATTTGGGAATTTGATGTTTGGAATTTCTCTGGAGCCTGGATGTTGGCTCTTGGAGTTTCTATTCATGCACATTGATCAGCGTCTTGATGGCATGGTTGCCCGCGGCCATTTTCTGAAACAGCTCCGGGAGCTGTGTCAGCGGACATTCGCCGTCCACAAAATCGCCCGCGTGGATGACGCCCGCCCCGATGGATCCCAGCGCCTGCCGGATGGCCCGGCGTGTGATGAAAACTCGCCAGCAGCGTGAGGTCGGAATAATGGATGAAGGTGGTGTTCAGCGCGACGGTCGTGCCCACCGGGCAGCCGCCGAAAAAATTCACCGTGCGGCCGTTGCTTTCACAAAATTTGTCTCCCGCAGGTAGACCGGCACCAGCTTTTCGCCCGGTGTAAAATCTCTCCGGCGCGCGGCCAGCTCCGCCAGTGCCGCCGCGCGTGGGAAAATCATCCGGCCGCCGGGAAACCAGCGCGTCACCTCCGGGCCGATCAAAATCCCATCCGCCCCCGCCCGCGATTGGACTTCCGCCCGCGGCAAAATCTTCAGCGGCGCGATTTCCCGCCAGCCGTCCGGGGCGATTTCATACGTCGCCAGATGAAATTCATTTCGTTGCGCGTCAATCACCACGCTGACACGACCAAGGATTTTTTCCGCCCGCGCCTGTGCCACAAGACATTCCGCGCTGCTCACGCCGCGCAACTTCACGCCGCGCGCCAGTTGCCAGCCCTGCGCCAGCGAAATGGCCGCGCGAATGCCGGTGTAGGAACCGGGGCCGAGGCCGACGGCCATCACGTCAATCTGTTCGCGTTCTATTTTCGCTTCGTCCAGAACTTGCCCAATCATCCCGAACGCATTCGTCCCCTGCCCGCCAGTCTCGACGACCTCGGCGGCAATGGCTGCGCCGTCCGTCCGCAAAACGGCCACGCTCCGTTGCGGCGAGGAAAATTCAAGCGCCAAAATCGTCATAAATAATTTTCCGTTCCGTCTCGTTCAGAATTTCAATTTTGGCGGAAATCCATTTTGTTTCAGCCTTCAGCCTTCTGCCTTCAGCCTTCAGTTTCTCCGCCCATTCAACCACCGCCACGCCGTCCGGCTGCAAAAATTCCTCCAGCCCGGCGGACAGAATCTGTGCGCGCGATTCCAGCCGGTATAAATCCAGATGGAACAGTTTCAGCCGACCGCCGGCGTATTCGTTCACGAGCGTGAACGTCGGCGAATGCACGCGCGCCGTGATGCCGAGTCCGCGCGCGAGACCCTTCACCAGTTGCGTCTTGCCCGCGCCGAGTTCGCCGGTTAGCGCGAACACAAATCCGTGCTTTGCCGCGCGGCCAAAAGTTTCGCCGAGCGTTCCGGTCTCGGCCGGACTATGCGAAATGAACGTAGCCATGGCCGTTCAGCTTCTGTGCGCCGGTCTTGTCACGAAGGATGACGCCATCGCCCGCGACAATTTTGCCGATGCAGCTCAATTTCAATTCTGGAAATTTTTTCTTCCAGCTATCGAGCAATTTCACCGCGTCACGGCTCGCGACCGTGAACAGCAGTTCAAAATCCTCGCCATCGGTGAGCGCGGAAGCAAATGCCGGTTTTTCCCGCGCCTGCAATTTTGCCGCGCGGGAAATCGGAATCGCGTCCTTCAACAATTCCGCGCCGACACCGCTGGCCTTCAAAATATGGCGCAGGTCGCCGGCCAGCCCGTCGCTCAAATCAATCATGGCATGGAGGGAAAAATGTTCCGCCAGCCAGCGCGCCTCTTCGAGTCGCGGCTCGAACTCCAGATGCTTTTTCACGAGCGAGCCGCCTAGTTCGCCCGTCACGAAAATGGCGTCGCCGGCTTTCGCCCCGGAGCGCAGAACCTGTTTCCCACGCCCGACCGAGCCCAGCAGTGCGATGGAAATAAAAATGCGTCCGGGATTCGTCGTCGTCTCGCCGCCAACAATGGCGACGCCGGATTTTTCCGCGAGCGCGTTCAGCCCGTCGTAGATTTGTGCCACGAATTCCGGCTCGAACTTTTCCGGCAGGCCGAGGGTGACGAGCGCGGCGACCGGCGTGCCGGCCATCGCGGCGATGTCGCTCAAGCACCGCGCCAGCGCCTTGCGCCCGATTTTTTCCGGCGGTGTTTCCTTCGTGAAATGGACGCCTTCAACGACCGCGTCGGTCTTGAACAAAATCAATTTGTCCGGCAGGCGGAAATCGAGCACGGCGCAATCGTCGCCCGCGCCGACAAGAACATTTTCATTCGCCGGCAGCGATTTTGTCAGTCGCGCGATGAGCTTGAATTCGTTCATTTCATTTTTGCGACAGCAAAATGACAAGGTTCGCCGTATTGAACAAACTGTGCGCCGCGATGGGCGCNNGAATTCCTCCGCCACCGGCGCGAGCACGACGGCGAAAAATCCGAGATAGACGCGCAGCCCCAATGACTTCGCGTCCGTGAACAACCGCACGGCGGCCTCGTCTTCCGGCGGCCAGCCGATTTTTTCCAGCAGCGTGGCCGACCCATATTCAAGCAGCAACGCAACGGGCAGAATCACACTCGTGACGACCAGCGCCGCCAGCAGGGCGCGCGGCAGATTTTTTCTCCGCAGGCCAAAGACGTCGCGCCAGTCCATTTGATGCTGCCGCAAAAAAATCCAGATGAGCAGCCAGGCCGCGCCCTGAAAACTCAAGGTGACAAGCAGCACCGCGCCAAAACCGTCCGGCGGCTTGAACGCGGCGAAACCGGCCTTTTGCAGCAGCCCGACGAGCGCCAGGCCGGCGGCAAGGCAGACGAATTGCGCCGCGCAAAATTGAATCACGGCCTGGGCGCGCCACGGTTTTTCCGACAACATGATTTCAGTTTATCGCGGCTCTGTGACAGAGACGATGCAAAAAACGTCAAGCACCAACATCAAACCTCCAGAGAAACTTCAAGTTCCAAGCACCAATCCGCCAGTTTTTGGATGTTGGTGTTGGAGATTTCTCTGGAGCTTGGAGCTTGGAATTTGGATGTTCTAGTCCGTCATGTCCGCCACGCACAAACACACGAACCGGCTCGCGAAGGAAAAGTCGCCGTATCTGCTCCAGCACGCGCACAATCCCGTGGACTGGTTCGCGTGGAACGACGAGGCGTTCGAAAAAGCGCGCCGCGAAAACAAGCCGGTTTTCTTGAGTGTCGGCTATTCCACCTGCCACTGGTGCCATGTGATGGAACGTGAATCGTTCGAGGACGAACGCGTTGGCAAATATCTCAATGAACATTTTGTCAGCATCAAGGTGGACCGCGAGGAACGTCCGGACGTGGACAAAATTTACATGACGTTTGTGCAGTCCACCACCGGCAGCGGCGGATGGCCGATGAATGTTTTCCTGACGCCGGAGTTGAAGCCGTTCTTCGGTGGCACGTATTTTCCGCCGGACAATCGCCATGGCCGCCCAAGCTTTCTTCAATTGCTCCAGCAAATCAGCCAGCTTTGGCAGGAGCGAAAAAATGAAATCGCCGCGTCCGCCGATGAAATTCACACGCGGCTCGAAGCGGCAACCGCCAATCCGGCCGAATCGAATTTATTGCTGACGGCGGACGTTTTGAAAAACGCGGCGGAATTTTTCAAAAAGATGTATGACCCGCAGTATGGCGGATTTGGCGGGGCACCGAAATTTCCGCAACCCAGCATCCCTTCCTTTTTGTTGCGCTGTGCGAAACGGTTTCATGATGACGAGGCCATAAAAATGGTTTTGCACACGTGCGAACGCATGGCCGCCGGCGGCATTCACGATCAACTCGGTGGCGGCTTCGCGCGCTACTCGGTGGACGCCGAATGGCTCGTGCCGCATTTCGAGAAGATGCTCTACGACAACGCCCAACTCGCGCAGCTTTATCTCGATGCTTTTCTCGTCAGCGGCGACGCGCGCCACGCCGACACCACGCGCGACATTCTGGATTACGTTTTGCGCGACATGATGCATCCCGACGGCGGATTCTATTCCGCCGAGGACGCCGACAGCGAAGGCCATGAGGGGAAATTTTACTGCTGGACGAAGAACGAACTTTCCAAACTGCTGACCGTGGATGAATTCAACGTCGCCGCGAAATACTTTGGCATCACGGCGGAGGGAAACTTTGTTGACCACAGCCATCCCGCTCCGCTGGCCGGACAAAATGTTTTGAGCATCGTCAATCCAATTGGTAGGGACGCGCTGCCGCGCGTCCAGGCCGACCAGCAGGTCGGCCCTACCGATTCGGAATTGCTTGCCTCCGCCAAATCAAAAATGCTCGCCGCGCGGGCAAAACGCATTCGTCCGCATTTGGATGACAAGGTTCTGGCATCGTGGAACGGCCTGATGCTCGGCGCGTTTGCGCGGGCATTCGCCGTTTTGGGTGATGAAAAATACCGCATGGCGGCGGAGAAAAATTTGCGGTTCATTCAGGAGAAATTGTGGCAGCGTAGGACAGGCGTTGCGCCTGTCTCTGATTTTAATTCAGAAAAGTTTGAGACAGGCGCGACTCCTGTCCTACATCACCGCTGGCGCGACGATGAACGCGACAACGTGCAACTGCTCGAAGGCTATGCGTTTCTGCTTTCCGGTGTCATCGGACTTTACGAGGCCACGCTTGAACCGAAGCATTTGGATTTTGCGATTGAACTGGCCGACGCGATGCTCCTGAAATTTTTCGATTTGAAAAACGGCGGCTTCTGGCAAAGCGCGAAAGACGCGAACGATTTGATTTTGCGCGTGAAGGACGATTATGACGGTGCGGAGCTGTCCGGCAATTCCATTGCCACGCTCGCGCTGTTGAAACTTGGCGCCATCGCCGGGCGGAAAGATTTCACCGACGCCGCCGGGAAAACTTTGCGATTGTTCGCGCATCGGCTGCAAAATTTTCCACAGGCGATGCCGTTCATGCTGCACGCGCTGGATTTTTCATTGCAAGAACCCCGCCGTGTTGTCATTGCCGGAGACACGGATTCCAGGGATTTTCACGGCTTGTTGCAGGCGGTGCATTCGGTTTATCAGCCGGACAAAATCATTTTGGGCAACACCGGCGCGGTCGAGGAATTCGCGCGCAGCTTGCCGGCAAGAAATGAAGCGATAGTCTATCTTTGCACCGGCAATTCGTGCCAGCCACCGACAAATGATCTTGAAAAGGTTCGGCAAATGATGCGTTAATTGCATCGAATCAGAGAGTGCCAATTTATGAAACGAATTCTATTTCTCTTGGCTGCATTGGTTTTTTTGGCTTGGGTTAGTGGCTGTCTTCGGGATTTTCAACAGGGCGAGACCAAAGGACCCGACAAACAAAGGATCAGGTTTGTAACGCTGACAAATGGAGCCGTCCTCCAAGGCAAAGTTGAATTGCCGCTTGAAATCAAAATCAAACCTTTCGATGGAATTTTCTTAACTGCAAATGGTGGATCGGTGTCGGGGTATAGCGTGGTAATTCATACAAATTCTACAGGGCGTTGGTATCTTGATTGGAACACCCAAAATTATGCAAATGGCATCTACGACATTTATCTCGAAGCTGATTCTGGTGATGACAGTTATTGTAGTGTGACCAACACAATTACAGTGTCTAACATGGTTTCTTTCAATGCAGTCCCACTTTTTGGCTCTCGAATGTGGATTTTTGCCCGTCTGGCAGTGCAAAATGCAAATTGGAAAGTCAAAGTGTTTGACAGCAAAGATAAGTATATCGGCTATTTTATTGGGTCAACAACCAACGGCTTCATAAATTTTATCTGGGACTTCAAGGATACAAATGGAAAGGTTTTTACGAATGAAAATTCTTTCTCAACTGATGTTTCAATAACATTTCCCGATGATAGCCACGCGCCTGTTCCGACAAACCACCCAAATCCATTATTAAGCAATTCGCCTCCTCTTGAAGACAAAATCCCTCACAAATTGATTCCGCCGGGAAAGGAATAGGACACGGTCACACCGCGCCGTCGCCGTGTTCCTCGGTGCGGATGCGGAAGGCGTCGTCAATGGTGGAGACAAAAACCTTGCCGTCGCCGATCTTGCCGGT
>PLZL01000082.1 GCA_003152145.1 Limisphaerales bacterium | reverse complement strand
AGGCTTGCCAGCCTTGGCCCACGCCTTGAAGCCTCCAGGAAGGTTGTAGAGCTTTGGAAAATCAAGGCGGCTGAGCTTCTCACACGCCTCTGCACTGCGCACGCCAGCGGCGCAATGCACAAGATACGTTTTGCTCTTGTCGAGCGAGGCTGCTTTTTCTTGAAAGTCTGGCGCACTAACGTTGAGGTTCACCGCCCCTGAAAGATGGCCGGCTTTGAATTCCTCTGGCGTGCGCACGTCTAGAATCACATTGCGCTTGTCCGCCGCCATCCGCGCGAACTCATCAACGCTCAAGTTCTTGAAGCCGGCGGAGCTGGCGGTTGATGCGCCAGTCTCGGTATGACGCTGCAGCTTCGGCAAGACTTCCGCCGGTCCCCCGCCGGCGTAGCCTGTTTCCTGAAAGACCGNNGCTAAGATTGAACCTTGCCTTCAGCGCGGCGTTCGCCCGCCTCAACTCCTCGTCTTGTTTGTGTTTCTCGGGGAAGTCCACGTCCACGAGCACGAGCGCCTGGCGGGCGTATTGGGCAAATGCGGGCGAGTCAAACACCTGGCGTTGCATTTCGGCGCACGTCGGGCACCAGTCAGAGCCATGAAAAAAGAGCAGGACGGATTTTCCTTCAACCTTTGCCCGGGTCTGCGCCTTCTGAAGGTCGGTGATCCAGGTCAGTTCGGTTGTGTGGAACTGGAGCGCGGTGGGCGGTTTTTGTAAATCGGCGGAAGCCGTGGCAACGTCCGTCGCCGCCGAGGGCTCTGGCCGCTGAATTTCCGCTGCCGATGACACGCTGGCAAGCAAAGTTGTGAAGATTAACGCGGCGATTGGACTCTTGTTTATTTTTTTATTTTGCGGCAAATGTTGATTTTCGATAATGCACACTGCTATCGCACATAGGTTGGAAAGACAACCGATTTTATGCGATTAAACATGGTTTTTATGAGCGGGCGAACCTGGAGTCGGAAATGGCAGCAGGTTCCGGATAGGAAGCAGTTACCAAAGCTGGATTTTAATAGATCCACGGGATGAAACGGCGGACCCGTTGTTCGTAGCTCGCATACTCCGGGAACTGTTGTCTCAGCCAGCGCTCCTCCCGACGGGCTTTAGCGTCGAAGAACAGCGCGATGGCCAGTGTTGCCAGCAGAGCCGGCCAACTTTGCCAGACCAGCGCCCAGCCAGCCGAGGCGCAAAAGACGGCGGTGTAAAGCGGGTGGCGCATCAGACCGTAGATGCCGTCTTGAACCAATTGCGTGTGCGTGGATGGTTTGGGAAAAGGGTTGAGGTTGCGGCCCAAGGCAACGGCCCCCGCGATGCCACAGCAAAGGGCAACCACAAAAAAACCCGCGCCGCAGGACATGACCAGAAGGTTCTTTCCGTCGCCATGGAAGACCACGCCGAAGATAACAACCGCGGACAGAAGCACACTCTGGCCCACGACCCACAGCCCGCCGCGCTGGATGAAATTGTTGCTCATGATGGCCGCGGTGCTGGTCGCAGCAACTACGCCGATTTCACGGAAACGCCAGCTTCGCTGCGTTCGAGCTTCATGCTTCCGTGCGTAGCCACCAAGGTTTCACCGCCGACCACTCTGTCATTCTCGTTCATGGTGTTGGGAAAGTTCTTGCGTGTCGGGGTGATTAATGGTTCACCAACGCCTCGTGCGCCTTGCGCCCATGAATCCGTTCGTAGGCGCAGCAGAAAGGGCACGACTTCGCTTCGACCTGTTTAACCAGCCAGAAGGCCACGCCCCTCTGTCGCCCCCGGGCGCGCCGACAGACCGGGCAATTCAGGCAGACCTTGGCTAGGGTTTTGTCGAGTCGGGATGGTTTCTGGACGCGCATGTCACTCCTTCTGATGAGAGTCTTTGGCGAAACGTCCGTCGGCGATCCGCGTTCCGCGAGCACTGGCAAACCACCCGATGCGTTCAATCTGGAACACATCGCAATCCGGCACGTAGGGTTTGATATCCAACAGAGATGTGCCGTCCAGCACGTCCAGATCAGCCACGCGGAGCAGTGACCCTTTGACGGCCAGGAGCCGCACACAGGAAAGGCCGATGGGATTGGGCCGGCTCGGGGCGCGCGTGGCAAAGACCCCGCGCGTCTGCGTGTCGAGGTAAGGGACAACTTCGAGTCGCGCCGCTCGCGCCCGGTCGAACCAGTAGAGCAGCCAGATGCGGTCAAATCCATCGAGGTCGCGCAGACCCGGCGCGAACTCAGGGAACAATTCCACCGTGCCCTCGATGCCTGCCGCCCAGCGCGGTTGGATCGGCGTGCCTTCCACCTGACGATGCGGCGAGTGGATGAGGCCGATGGACGTTAGTTCGAGTTTCATGGTCGTTGTCGCATTCATGGCAGCCTCCCCGTCCGTTCATTTCGGCTCAGGTTTTCGGCGCCAGCGACTCCAGCGCGTCAATGACGACTGGAATGTGCGTGTAAGCCGGGCCGCCCTGCATCATTACGGCCACGCTGGCGGCTTCGAGGATTTCCGCCGGGGAATTGCCGGCTTCGAGGCTTTTTTGAACGTGGAGGTTGATGCACGGCTCGCAGCGTTGGGCCACGGCGATGCCGAGCGCCACCAGTTCCTTCTCCTTTTTCTTGAGCGCGCCGTCCTTCATCACGGATTGGAACAGTCCGCCGAAGCCNNCATGGTCATGGTCCTTTCTGGTTGGGTTTGTTTTGGGGAATGAAATCAAGACAAAGCTGCGACAGGTTGGTGGACGGCTGCAAGGACTTCCTGGTGGCAGCCGTAGAAGCGGCCCACACGGAATCCCATTTTTTGCAGGCACGCCTGCCAGTGGGCAAACTGGCTGGGAGGATGCGGATGGCGTTTGCCCTCGGCGCGGTGGATCTCATCCATGATGCGAAAGCCGCTGGGAGAGAAATCAGCCAGCACCAATTTGCCGCCGGGTTTTAACACGCGAAGCATTTCTGCAAACACCCGCTTGGGATCATCCAGGTGGTGGAAGACGTTCCAGGACACGACCGCGTCGAAGCTGGCCGCCGACCACGGCAGAAAGCGCGCGTCATGGAGCACGAAGCGGATGCGGTCGGCCACATCCGCGTAAGCCGCCTCCAGCCATGCCTGGCGTTGCTCTTCGGCGCTGACGTCCACCGTCGTCACGTTCGCGACGTGCCGCGCCAGCTCGACGACAAAACGGCCTTTGCCCGTGCCGATGTCCAGCACCCGCCCCCGCAATGGCAACGCTCTTTTCAGGACAAACCGGACGCTGGCCTCCGAGTCGAAGCCGAAACGCTGGTGAAGCATGTTGCGTTCTTGAAGCTGCCGGTGATTGGCCATCACCTCGTTCCAGCGCACAGGCGTCCAGACACATTCAGCCGGAGTCGTAGCCGAAAACGCGAGTGTGTTGGACAAGGATTGTTTCACGCGTGGTGATGGCCGTGGTCGTGATGGTCGTGGTGTTCGCAGCTTTCCGGCGCCGCGGTCAACTGGCCGTTCAAATAGGCGGTCGCCAAGTCTTCCATCGTCGCGTCCGGAAGTCCGGCGCGAACTGAGTCCTGCCGCCAGAATGTTCATGCAGGCGGCCTTCGTTTGTGGGAATGGCAATGGTCATAGGCAATGGTTTTCAAATCGCGGAATGAACAAACTATTCAGCATCGTTAAAATCCAAGCGCGGCGGCGGCTACAATCAAGCACTACAACTTGTCGTTGCCGCGCACCAGATGATTCAGCAAATGCACTTGCTTTGCAAGCTGGACACGCATCATATTTCTAACGTTGTTGGAATTAACGTTCTAACGTTTCACCCTTCATCAAATGACTATGTCCGACTCATCCGCCTTGAAGCAAATCCGGTTCAAATCCCTCCGGGCTGAAGCCCATCCCTTTTGCATGGTGTGCAGCCTGTCAAACCCGCTCGGTCTTGGATTGAAATTTACCTGCGAGGAGGACGGCTCGGTCATCGCCACGTTTTTGGGCCATCCCGCGTTGGAAGGATTCCCGGGCATGTTGCACGGCGGAGTGGTTGCCTCGTTGCTGGATGGTGCCATGACGAACTGCCTGTTCGCCCATGACTGCGCGGCGATGACCGGAGAATTAAACGTGCGCTACCATGAACCAGTGGTGATTGGCGAGGAGATGCACATTCGCGCCTGGATCACACGCTCGCTGCCGCCACTGCATTTGCTGGCGGCGGAATTGAAACAAGGCGGTTGCGTCAAAGCCACCGCCACCGGCAAATTCATGGAACCAGCATGAGCCAAAAAATCAGCATCACCGTCTTGGCGAAAATCATCGAACGAGCGCGCAAAGAACTTTCCCAGTCCTCAAAAAAAAGCCGTGGCAGAGGATTTCCTGATTTGCCTTCGGGATTCGCGGCACGTCGCACAATTGGAAAGTCAAGCAGACGCTCGCGCGCGGTTATGGGATTGCGATTGTTGATTACGACGACATTGAGATGGACCTCGCCTATGGCAGCGCTTGGAAATACGGCGTCCGCTCGCTTTACATGAAACCGGCCGAAACCAATGCCGCACCAGATAATTGGGGGCGATCTCCACGTGGGCCTGGGGCGCGAGCCGCGTTTTGGATTATTTGGTGGCGGAAAATGACGTTGATGCTAGGCGGATCGCCATGCTGGGGCATTCGCGTCTCGGCAAGACTGCGTTGTGGGCGGGCGCGCAGGACACGCGCTTCGCCATGGTGATTGCAGGTTGCTAAGTCGAATTAGGTGCGTCTATGTCACGCCGCGATTATGGCGAAACCATGACGAGCATGTGCCATGGTTTATCGTATCAGTTCTGCCGGAATTTTCTCGCTTACAGTAATCGCATCAGCGAAATGCCCGTGGACTCGCACGTGCTGAATTCGTTGATTACCCCCGATTGCTTCATTTGAGCACCGGCCGCCTCGATCAATGGGGCGATCCGTGTGGTGAATTTGAAGCCGTGATTGCCGCCAGCCCGGTCTATCGTTTGTTCGGCGAGGAAGAGGCGTAACCAGTTTGCCGCCGGATTGCGTGACGAATGGAAGCGGCTCGATTCTCACCTCCGCCGTGCTTGAAAGCTGCCCGCCGCCGCTCGACGTGCCCAACATGCGCGAGTTCGGGTTCCAGACGCACACCGGTAAGCACGACGTTTTGCCGGAAGACTGGGATTTGTTTTTGGACTTCGCCGATTTGCATTTTCATGGGAAACCGCCGCATCAATATCCCGCCAGCCAAGTCAGAACGACGCCATGAAGAAAACCATTCCATAATTGTTTCGTGTTCAACCCGATAAAATATGCCACTTCATTCAAAACCTCCGAATTGCGCTGTGGTCTGTGCCAAATTTTTTTGAAGATTTTAGTGGCGCATTCGGTTTTCTTTGCTACATTCCCGCGCTCTTGACGGACCGGATTTGAAGCCGGAAATTTTTTTGAATTGTGACAGCGAAGAAAACAGAAACCAGGAAACCGGCGCCGCGCGGCAGGTCGCAGGCGTCCGCCACGGCCGCGGCGATTCTCGGCCGGCCGATGGCAAAAGCCAGAGCCGTTGCCGAGCCAAAAAAAGTCAAAGCCGAGTGGCAGAAGTATTACAGCCGGCTGCTTGAACTGCGCGAGCAGTTGCTCCACCAGATGAACGGGCTGGCGAAGGATTCGGCGCAGGAGATGCCGGGTTACAGTCTGCACATGGCGGATTCGGGCACGGACAATTTCGACCGCGACTTCGCGTTGAGCCTGCTGTCGTCGGACCAGGATGCCGTCTACGAAATCGAGGAGGCGCTCAAGCGCATCGAGAAGAAGACCTATGGCGTCTGCGAGTTGACCGGGAAACCGATTCCGCGCGCACGGCTCGAAGCGATTCCGTGGACGCGGTTCACGGTGAATGCGCAGGCGCAATTGGAAAAGGACGGTGCGTTGCGCCAGCGCCGGCTGGGGGCGCTCGGCACGATTGACAGCGCTGGTGTCACGGAAGTTGAGACGGAAGAAGAGGAGCCGGGCGACGAGCAAAAGGCCAAGGAAAAGGAATAAGTTATGCCGCGCGAAACCATCACCATTGAATGCACCGAGGCGCGCAAGGAGGGCAAATCGCCTTCGCGCTACACCACCTCGCGCAACAAAAAGTTGAAGACGGAAAAGCTGGAAATAAAAAAATACAACCCCGCGTTGCGCCGTCACACCTTGCACAAGGAGATCAAGTAATCATGCCCCGCAAAACGCACACCGACAAACCCGACAAACGCGGCTCGCGCCGCACGATGGAAAACCGCACGCCGCGCCCGAAACCGAAGATTGACTTCACCGTGGATGCGCTCGATTTCAAGAACACGAATCTGCTCCGGCAGTTCGTGACCGACCAGGGCCGCATCCTGCCGCGCAAATACACCGGCCTCCCCGCGCATTATCAGCGCCGCATGACCCGCGCCATCAAACGTGCCCGCCAGATGCTGTTGATGAAGTAAATTCCTGAACCGTGATTGTGGCGGCGGTCTGCGACCGCCGCTTTTTGTTTCCGTTCCCAGCAAAAGTCCACGGCGCTCACACGATGCCACTACAGTTTTGGGTTGGATTTTTTTAAAACAATCTGCAAACGATTTGCAATTCACTTGATTTCGGAAATCGCCGGTGCGATTTTTGAATCGGAATGAAACCGCACGCGCACCCGCACAAGCGCCAGGAAATGTCCGCGTTGACAAGCCGGCTGCGCCGCCAGTCGCGCAAAATCACCGGCCCGCGCGCGGCCATTCTGGAGATTCTGCGGCGCCATCCGCATCCGCTCACAAACCGGGAGATTTTTTCCGAAATGCCCGGAGGCCGGTGTGACTTGGCGACCATTTACCGATCGATGCACCTGCTGGAGGAAATGGGCATGGTGAAGCGGTTTGATTTTGGCGATGGCGCCGCGCGATTCGAACTCGTCGGCGAAAACGACGACGGGCATCACCACCATCTGGTCTGCACGAAATGTTCGGAAGTCGTGGAGATTGAAGAATGCTTCCCGGAGAAAATTGAGAAACGAATCGCCGCCCGAAACGGCTTCAAGGCCGTGACCCACAAGCTGGAGTTTTTTGGAATCTGTCCGGACTGCCAGCGGTGATTTTTCCCCGCCGGCCGGTTTGGGCCGGAACAGGCTGGCGTTTTCTGGACACGCTGTCCAAAAACGGGCTCACGCCATTTCTTCGGACAGCAGATCCGCCAGATGGAGATATTCCTTGATTTTCCTGCGTTCGTAGCGGTTTTTCCGCGCTTTTTTAGGCTGGTTGTCAGTTTTGCGGAACGGATGCTTTGGATTGCGAATGGCTTCGCCCATGAACTCCAGTGTCTTCATCATAGCATTTTTCCTTTCACCAAAATCACAGCGTAAAGCATGCCAACCTCCCCCGCCGATGACCTGCCAATCTTCATTTTCATTTCTACAAATCAGACTTCGCTTCCCGCTTCAATGTTCAAAAATGTTTTTACACCGCCCGAAATAAACCTGACCGCCACTCTTTTTCGGTTTTGATGGAAAGAGGTTTCAAGCCCAGCATTTCAAACGCCGCCCGCACTTCCCGGAACTCCGATTTCAAAATGCCCGCCAGCACCAGCTTTCCGCCGCGATTCAACTGTGACACAATCCGGCGACGCTCGGCGATGAGCAGGTCTGAAATTAGGTTGGCGCAAATCAAAGCATATTTTCGCAACGGGCGCGTCGGCAGTTTCGCAACGTCGCCGTGCCAAAGGCGGATTTTGCCGGCGACGCTGTTCATGCGGGCGTTCACGCGGGCAATTTGGATCGCGTTGGCATCGAAGTCAAATGCGTGAATCGGCCCGTAGCCGAGTTTTGCGGCCGCAATCGCCAGAATGCCGGAGCCGGTGCCNNGTCCAAAAACGATTTGGCTGTGGCGGCGCTCTGTGAGCGCCGGATTCGGCGGTCGCAAACCGCCGCTGCAATTTGATGGAGGCAAAACGCCGTCGTCGGATGCTGGCCGGTGCCGAAGCTCAAGCCCGGATCAAGGATGACGACCGCCTGATTTTTTCGCGGCCTGCGCTTAGACCAGCTTGGCTTGACCAGCAGTGCATCACCGATTTCGACGGGCTTGAAATGCCGTTTCCATGATTCCGCCCAATCCTCGCGCGGGACTTTTGCAATCGTTATTTTACCGGGGCCAGCTTTCAGCCCGCACCTTTTGATTTGCGCAACTCGGGCGACTATTGTTTTGCGAACGCCAGCCGCTGGTCTGGCCTTGCAATAAACCGTGACCGTGCTCACGCCGGTTTCCGCGTTGAGATAGGACGCGGCGGCGCGACTCAAAGCCGCAACGAGCATTTCCGCGACGGCATCCTCGGCTTCCGGCGTCGTGGCGATGGAAATCCGCCAGAGCGGTATTGTTTTTTTCATTTTCAATGCGTTCTCGTCCTCGGTTTATTCGCAGAATTTTGAGGACGAGGACGAGAACGAGCAGGATTTTTAAGTCATGCGGGCAGGTCGCGCCAGGGCGTGAAATTGAGCAATTCGATTTCAGCCAGGCGCGGGTGCAATGCGACCTGCGTGACGCTGGCGTATTCGACCTCGAAGGCGTTTGTTTTTGCCAACGGCAGTTCGAGCAGAATCGAAAGGATCATGCGAACCACGCCGCCGTGACAAAAAATGCCGACGGTTTCGCCGGGGTGCTTCTTGATGATTTCGCGCAGGCACGGCTCGACGCGGGCGCGGAATTGAGGGCCGTTCTCGCCGTTGGGCGCGAGGCCGCGCTCGATGTGGTCGAGCCATTCGTGGGGGTCGAGGTTGAATCGC
Source organism: Limisphaerales bacterium (assembly GCA_003152145.1). The sequence goes on along the minus strand of PLZL01000082.1, from coordinate 136 downwards.
GCACACACCACCTCCCAGTTCAAGCCCGTCCAGTCGCCGAAGTGGATTTCGCGGAGTGTTGGCATAATGGTTTGCATTGGCGCGCCGTTGTTCAAAAAGGGCGCGAGGGTCTGCTGGACGCGCTTCATCGGGCTGG
>PLZL01000370.1 GCA_003152145.1 Limisphaerales bacterium | reverse complement strand
TCAACATCCGCGCCATCGAGCGGATTCCCAGTTCCGACGGCATTGACGTTGACTCAAGTCGCGACGTTAAAATTTCCCGCTGCAACATCGCCTGTTACGACGACGACATCGCCATCAAATCCGGCAAGGACGCGGACGGGCTGCGGGTGAACCGTCCGTCGGAGAACATCACCATCAGCGACTGCACGATCGGCACAGGCGGGGGGATTGCGATGGGTTCGGAGGTCAGCGGGTCAATCCGCCACGTGCTGGTTCAGCGGTGCAAATTCACCGGCACTGGCAGCGCGGCGCGCATCAAGTCGCAACCCAGCCGCGGCGGCGTGATTGAAGACATCACTTATCGGGACATTGAACTTAACAACACCCGTCAGGCATTCGAGTTCAACCTGAAGTGGCGGATGGTTCCACCGCTTGCCCCGCCGGCCAAAGTCCTGACCGTGGTTCGGAACATGCGGCTCGTCAATTTTTCCGGCACGGTGCAGTCCGTGGGCGTCATGCACGGCCTGAAAGACAGCCCGATTCAGGATGTCAAATTCAAGAACTGCAAGGTGACGGCCCAGCGCGGCCTTGTCCTTGGGAATGTAAAAGACCCCGACCTTTCCGGCCTCAAACTCAAAGTCGCGGAAGGCGAGCCAATCATTCGCCGGGAGGCCGCGGCGCAACCGGAGGAGCAGCCGTAAGCGTGACAAGTGACAAGTGGCATGAACAAAAGTGAGAAGTGACAAGTGGCAGGTGACGAGCGAAAACATCACCCGGCTTGTCACTCATCACTCGTCACTTCGGCGTGGCGGGCCGTGCAGCCGCGTTAGTCGCGCCAAGCCCCGCAGCCAGATTATGCGCGGCGGGTGGCGTGATTGAGTTTGTCGAAACCTGAAGAGCCGCCGTTTCCACCGGAGGTCCGACCGTGACATGAAATTCCCCGATGATGATCTGTCCATCGGTGGTATCCACCTCGACCACCTGCGTCACCTCTCCGGTCGCCCGTGACGAACTGAAAGTCCATTCAAATGCGCCGCTGCCGTGCGCGGGGATTTCCTCCGGCGACTTTTCCAGCGAAGTGCATCTGCAGGATGAATCCGCATCGGCGATTTTGACTGCCTTGTCCGAGCGATTCGTCAATACAAACATCACCGGAACATTTGTGTCGGCGGTGACCGTGCCGATCTGCAAATCCGGATTTACGAATTGAAGCGCTTCCGCACCGGCGCCATGAACGCTAAAAATCAAAGCGCCAAAGCAGGCCGCGTAGAACCAACACCTGCGAGCGCCCCGGTCGGGAGCTTTTACGCGGCAGGCCCCGTAGATGCTATCATAGGGGTCGCTCGCAGGTTTCAGTCTTAAGCGGCAGGCGGAGAGAACGGATGCGACGGTTGTGCGAAGTTTCACGGAACGAAACAAGCACATTTGCCAGCAAAAAGCAAATGTGCGCGTAAATCTTGCCGGACCCGCGTTGCTTTTTTTTCAGTGGGCCGTGGTTCATGGGCAAGCGGCTTGCCCTGTGGAGTATTTGTGTTCGCTTTAGCATTGGAGGTTTGTTGGTTTTACTCCACGGGGCAAGTCCGTGCGGAACGGTTCGGCGGGCAAACCGGCTTTGTTCAACAAATTCGGCTGCGCGGTTTCATCGGTCCGCCGTTGTAATACTCCGCGCTCGCGAGNNTCCACCGGCGCGCCCTGGCCGCCAACGCCAACCGCCGAGCCGCCGATGTTGTATTGAAAATTGTGCGCGGCATTTATGCTGTTCCAGGTGAACGTCGGCGAAATGTAGATATTGTTGCGCGTCTCGCCCATGCCCATGGCCGCGTCACCGTTGCGGTGACTCCAAATGGGTGTCACGTAAAATCCGGTCGAGCCGCGCAGCATTGAGAAATGGATATCCACCGTCCCGCTGCTGGCCGATGTGAACAGCATATCCGCCTCGGCATAGTCGCCCGTGTTGGCCACGACGGAATAGGCCGCCGAACCGGCGCTGAACCCGCCGAACTCCCAGTAAAGCTGGCCGCCGTTGTTTCCGCCGGTCAACACCTGATAAGTCGTGGGTGTGCCGCTGTTGTTGTAGGTGTAATTGATCTGGTGGATGGTCGCGTCCGCCTTGGTGATGAAAATGGAGACAATACCGTTGGCCATCGTCACCGTGCCGTCGCCGTTGTCCATTAGTGTTACGTTCGGCCCCGAGCCCGTGCCGTCGCCGGGTATGTTGGCGAAAACGGAACCTCCAATCAGCACCAGGCCGAGCAGAAGGATGGTTTTGAGGAGAAGTCTTGCGAACTTTTGACTATTCATGTTTGGCGGGGAAGAAGGTGTCAGTTGACGGCGGCGTCGGGTGCCGCCGGGCTATGCTCCACGGTTGCGCCTTCGCGCCGTCCCGGTGGCGGGCATCCGGAAATTGCGCCTCTCCTTTCAACGCGCGACCGGTCCGTCTGGCTAAATGGCTTGCTCATGGAATCAAGCAATAGAATTTCTGCATTTAGGTATAAGGTTTATTTCGAGCAATTTAGTACATCCGCACATCTCTGCCATCCCCAATTCTGGTGACGGCGGGAATCGGGTATTTATGCCAAACGATCGCAAATAGTTTTATGCAAAACAACCTCAACGGCTTAGAAAATTCGCTTGAACCGCCCGATTTTCGGCGTAAAACCTTTCGGAAACTTAAACCGAAATACCCGTGACAATCGCTATTGGACTAATTTGCAAGGATGGAATCTTAATTGGCAGTGACAGCAGAACCACCAATCCAGACCACACGATACGAGACAACGCTCGAAAAATCCGATTCTTACCGATGCAAAATCTTGATTTTGCCATGCTGGCGCATTCGGGAGATGATGATTTAGGTTCAAGAGTTGCTGATAGAATCGGGAACACTGCAAAAGATGCCACCATAAACGATTGGCAATCGGTTTCGGAAATAGGAGACAAAGCAATCTCTGAAGAAATGCGGAAATTAAAAATCCCTTTTGAAGGCCCAGATTTCAAAATGGAAGAATTCCAAAATGTCCTGCGAGGGTTTGATTCGACTTTTATGATTGCCCATTACTACAAAAGCAATCCTTATGTTTTTACAACCGATTTTTACCCCGGACGATTCTCCCGCAGAAATTCAACCCATGTCTCGATCGGCTGCGGTAGCCCTATTGCAAATTTTCTTTTGGATGGATTTGACTTCTTAAACCTTGATACCTGTGCCGCCGCCGCCGTGTTGGTTTATGTGATCGAAGAAGTAAAAAAATTCGACCCAAGATGTGGCGGCCCAACGAGTATATTTTGGAATACGATTATTAAAAATGTGAGCGTTGTAATCGAAGGGAAACCCGAAATACCGGCTCAACCAGTGCAACAAGCCGGACGGCTTCCAGATGAACAAATCAGGGACTATTTAGAGGAAATTTCTGAAATAAGATCCACCATCAAAAGTGAGTGGACGAAAAAATTAAACGAAATAATCCTAAAATTAATCAAAAAAGATTTTACACACCGTTGCTCTCACGAGAGATTTATCAGAATGCGATATGGCACCGCTCTGATTAACACATTGACTGAACACAGGCGGGAACGCGGCAGCGAGATCGGCAAATTATTAAATGAATTCGACGCGGGGCTTGGTAGCCGAATGAGCAAGCAGGATTTACAGGAATTATGGGGGAAAATTTGCCGGTTGCTTCCCTCGGAAGCGGGGCTTTCTAACGCGGACGCTGAATTCTTTAAACGTTTTTAAATCGGATTCACCTGCGCTTTGGCGGCGGAGATTTCAGCAAGCCTTGACCCCGCCGCACTTTTCAGCCGCCGTTTCCACTTTATCATTGCGCTGGCCGCGTAATCAGACATCATTTGCGCACAAAATACGTTATGAAGAAGATGCTCTATCTAATCGTTGCCAGCTTCATTGCCGGCAGTCTCTTCGCGCAGAACATTGATCTCCCCGCCCCGCAAAAAACCGGCGGCATGCCCCTGATGGAGGCGCTGGCGAAGCGGTCCACAAGCAGGGCGTTTGATTCCAAAGATCTGTCACCGCAGCAGCTCTCCAGCCTGCTCTGGGCCTCCTTTGGCGTCAACCGGCCGGATGGCAGGCGCACGGCGCCTTCAGCGAATAATCACATGGAAACCGATATTTATGTGTTCCTGAAACAGGGCGCGTATATCTATGACGCCAGCTCCAACAAACTCGTTCTGGTTGTCGCGGAAGACATCCGGAGTCTGGGTGGGATCCAGTCTTTCGTGAAGGATACGCCGGTGACCCTGGTGTTTGTCGCCGATTTCTCCAAAATGGGCAATGGAAGCGATGATAGCAAAAAGAATATGGCCAATATTGATGTCGGCTATATCTCTCAGAACGCCTACCTGTTCTGCGCCTCCGAGGGTCTGGTCACTGGAGCAAGAGCTTTAGTGGATCGGGCAGCCCTTGGTCCAAAATTAAAACTTCGGCCGGACCAGATGATCATATTGGCGCAATCGGCCGGCTATCCAAAGCCGTGAAAAGTGCCGGCGGCACCCTATTTCTGTTCCAGCAGAAAAACCTTTGATGATTTCCGGCCCAGGGCGGATTCAACCTTCAGCATCGCCTGATAATCACGGGGGCTGACGATGGCCGGAACGGTTTCAAATTCATCCGTGATGACACATCCGCCGGGCGTGTTTTTCGTGGTCATGCGCGCCGTTTCGGCNNGGGCAGGGCGCGTTGGTCGGCGCCAGCCGGCATCAACGGCGGAGTTGAAGGCAGCTTGAAGTAAAAATAATTTCCGTCCGCGATTCCGTAGTTGTCAATGATCACCGAGAATTGTTCCAGTCCGGGATAAGTGCCGAACGAAGTCGTCAGATCGCCCACCGCTCGCGCGCCTTGGGCTACCGCGGAAACAGCTTCCTGAAAATACCTTTTCCGTTCCTCGGGCGGCAGTTCGGAGAAATACCGGTTCCTGTCATTGAAATTTTCGCCGTAATACCACCGTGAAACTTCGAGCAACGTCCGGCCACCGTCATCCAGCAGGAGCGTGTAATCCGTCCGGGTCGCGTCCTCACAACCTTTTGCGGCATGAATGACTTCCCACGCCTGGGTGGAAAGGGCGATGCCCATCGCGCCATCACAACTTGTGGAACCCAGTTGCGCATATTGGTCCGTGTCGTTCAGATAATAATTCACGCCATCGAGCGTGATTTTGACGAGCGGTGTCTGGAAGGAGTCGGGCAGGGGAAACGTCATCGCCACGTTCGTGATGCCGGTGATTGCCGGCAGACTCGAGGCCAGCACAAACTCGGGCTGAAAACCCGCCGCCCCCAACATCGCGTGGAGCAGAATGGCGCGGTCCGCCGCGTGGCCATATCCGTCCGCCAGCGTCGTGTCGGCATCGGAAAGTTCGCTCAACGGCAGTTCGGTAAAGGACGGCCCCGCCTCGCGGATGGTCTTGGCGACAAAATTGCGGATGGCCTTCACCGCATCGAGTCTGGTTCCCGTCGCGCCTTGCGGGATCAGTTGCCGCGCCAGTTCCGCCGCCTTCGTGGATTTGTGCGACCGATCCAGCATCGTCTCGTCCAGTTCTTTGAAGTAATTTGCCGCGTCGCCGACAAAATAGCCCACGCTGGCGGCATAAACCCATCCCGGCGGAAGCTGGGTTTCGGCTGGCAACGCTGCAACTTTTCCCGACTGCCATTGAAACTGCTGCCTGCCGCCGTCACTCTTTGCCTGACCATTAATGATGCCCGGCGCACCACTGACCAGCCGCTGAATTTTCACGCCAGCCGGCGCGGTCAACGTAAATGATTTCTGGTCCAGTTCGTCCGGCAATTGAAACAACTCAAACCCCGACACGAACGGCTTGTTCGTGCTGGTGATTTCATATTCAACTTCAATGGTTGATCCGACATCCACGCCGGGCAGGCTCGCCACCAGTATTTTTCCACCCGTGTATCTTTTCGCCGATGCGTTCCAGCCTTCGTCCATCACGTTGATTTCGTCCTTGGAAATTTCCTGGCGCACACCGGTGGTCCCGCCTGGCGGGATTACGACCGCGCGGATGAGCCGCGCCTCTTCGCAGGCCGGATTGTAGGGAATTTTCACCTCGCCCTCCCGGATCTTGCCGCTGTAAGTCAGGATGAGCTTCGAAAATTTCACGCGGTAAACCGCCGTGTGAGGATTGATCACATCGAGTTCCTTCCGGCTCTCCAGAATCCGCGCGTTGGATTCCACCGGCGGCGCGCCGGGATTGCCGGTCATGGCCTGACCGCTGGCCGCAGACTTTTCATTGAGCACCAGGATCGGCGATTTCCGCCCGTCATCATCCAGCAACTTCAAAGTCTGCTTCACATTCTGATACTGATGCGGCGTGAACTCGACCGCCTTCAATTTCAGCGTCCGGGAACACTCGAGCGAATCCGCCGTCGCAGCAAACTGCTGCCGGTAGCTCACGCAATCGTCCTCAACCGACGAAGTCGCCGGCAGCGAGACCGCGCCTCCGAATCCATCCGCGAGCTTGAGCGAAATTTCCTCCCGCACGCCGCAGGCCACCTCGGTCTGAAGCGGGTATTTCCTTTTCTCCAGGCCGGTGCCGCCGAGGATGAAATTCATCACGCCCAGCCGTTTGCCAATCCACGGCACGCTCGCCACCGATTTGCCGCCGCCGTTGGCCGTCATGCCGTCCACGGAAAATTCCAGCTCGGCCCGCAGACTCGTGGACACGTCGCGCATGTCCTCCGGAATGACTTTCAACGATTTGAGCCGCAGGCCCGGCACGGCCTGCTTGAGGCGCTGCTCGAAAAACCGGCGTTCATCGTCCGGCTTCATGTGCGAAAAGGCGTTCCGATACGCGTCGTCGTTGACGCCCTCGAAAGACAATTCCGACTTCGCTTCGATGACGCCGTCCACGCCCAGAATCCCGGTTGTTTTTATCAGCATCATGTTCCGTTCTGGCGGTTCGATCGGGCTCAACCGGATGTTGTCGCCATCGGGCCGGCACACGAGATAGCTCTGGTTTCGATCAGACGCCGGCAGCAATTCACGCGTGTTCTCGTCGGTCGGGTCCATCAGCACGATCTGGCCTTTCTCCAATTCAACACCCACGATTTCGTGATTGAAAAGCAGACCGGGCACCTCTGCGTCCCTCCGGGTCCCGACGCTGACGAGCACCGGATACGCGTTCAAGCCGGCCAGGCGCAGCATCGAAACGAGCAGGGCCGCCTTGTCCCGGCAAACGCCGTATTTTTTGTCGAACGTGATGCAAACGTCATGCGGTTCGAAACCCGGCCGGTCCTTTTCCGGTGTGATGCCCATGTAACGGATCTTGTTGGACACGAAATAAAACAGCGCCTTGATCTTGTTCATGTCCGTCGCGGCGCCGGCAGTCAGTTCCTGCACCTTCTGCTTCATTTCCGGCGTTGTCGCGTCCAGGTGCGACTGGCTCAAGTTCCAGCACCATTTCGAGATGACCGCCCAATCCGGCATGGTGCTCACAAAAAGCCGCTGCAACACTTCCTCGTAAGGCGGCATGGACGGCTCGTCAAACATGCGCGGCACGTTGTTCACCTCCCAGCGATACACGATTGTGTTGTTGGTCCCCGGTTTTATCGAAGAGGTGACTGTTCCCGGAACCTCGTCCCGCAACGCAATGCGTTTCAGCGGCCGGTCGTCCGGCGCATGAACCTCGTAAGTGATGTGCCGGACGAAACCCGCGCCTTCAAAAACGTTTTCGTCGTCAAATTCACCGGCAATGGGCGCGCGCTCGATGGTCGCGCGCTCCACTGAATGGACCACGTCGCCGACGTTCAAACTCGGGATGTTGACCTGCAACACCCGCATGTTCGGGTCATAAATATTCTCCGCCATCTGGCTTTCATTAATGGACTCCTTCGAATTCGCCGCCACGTCCACCGGAACCGTTTCCCCGTCGGGTTTGATCACCTCCAGAGTGGGCACCGCGACCGTCGTATAAGGCAGCATGAAATTCATCGTCAGCGTGCGATTGTCCCGTTTGCCCTTTTCCGTGAGCACCTTGGTGAATGTTTCATCCTGGCACTCGCCCGTGCCGTCCGCGCGATACATCCGGACCGACTTTTGATCAACCGTCGCGGCATCGCAATCCGGATATTTCGCCGGGGTGATTTCCGCCGCTGCCGCCATCGCCTGCTTCGCGTCCACCGGGGACCACTCGCCGCCGGCATAACGATTCGTGTCGCCACGCGCGGGCAACACCGCCAGCGCGATGGCAGCCAGAACAAGTCCACGGCCCCCTAACCAAAATCCAATTTTCATAAAATTGAGCATCGGCGAATATAATGCTGGAATCCGGTCAATCCGCCAGAGGAGTTTCAAACAAATTTTTCAATCGGTTCCACTCTTTTTCCCAAGTGGCAGTTTAGACCGCAGCCCGCCGCGTTTGCTCATCCTTTTTCGCGAATCCCAGCGCGACTCTGCGCTCACAAGCAGCGGTCAGCCGACCGGCATTGAATTGCGGATCGCGGATTGTGGATCGAAAAAATCCGCAATCTGGAATCGCAAATCGCAAATTCAGATTGGCGCGCACAACTAAAATTATTTGGCTCCAGGACTGGGTTCGAGCATCCGCAACCGGATGCTGGCTTCACGCCGGAGGAGCGTTCCGGGCGGTGTATTGGTGAGGCAGAGCCGGAGATAATTCGCAGCCTGGTTGGTGTCGTGACGATGCTCGGCAATCCTAGCGAGTCCGTAACAGACCAGGCCGGTTTCCGTGCCTGATTTTTCGAGTTCGTGGTAGTCTGATTCCGCCGCCGCATAATCCTGGCAGGCGAGCCGGGCGATGGCACGGTTGAGCCGGGCCATTGGCAGGTTGGTGAGCGTGAGGACGTGGTCCAAAACCGGGAGGGCGGCGGCGACATTGCCGGTTTGAATCAAAATGGCGGCTTGGAGGTTCAGGCCCGGCACGTCATCCGGCGACTTGGACAGTTGTGCGTTGACGAGCTGCAGGGCGTTTGTGAAATCACCAAAGGCGAGATAAGCACCCACAACGCGGTTCACAATCTGTGCATCATCGGGATGCTGCTGCAAAATAGACTGGAAGGCGTTGTTGGCGCTGGTGATATTGGTTTGCGACAGCCAGGAGTTCGCCTCCAGCAGGGCGAGTTCCAGGTTCATAGCACTATTCGCTGGAAAGTTTTTGGCCTCGTCTCGCAGATGATTTATCAACGGACGGGCCCGGTCGGCAAACCGGAGCCGGGTATAAAGCCCGGCGAGGGCGAATTCCGGTGCGAGCGCGCCGGGTGCGAGCATCCGGGTGCGCTCAAATTGTTGCGCAGCTTGCAACGGCTGACCGATTTGTTGAAACGCGCAGCCCAGCAGAAAACAAAAAATCGGTTCATCAAACGGACCACAGTTGTTCATCACCAGGCCCAAGCGCTGGGAGTTTCCCAACTGGCTGGCCACGTTGTCCACATCGCCAAGTCCCAGTTTGAGGCCGGATTGATGGTTGGTGTTGCAGGCCAGACTGATCCGCGCCGAAAAATTATCAGGATTCAGTTGCAGCGCCTGCTCGAAACGAAGCCGGGCCTCATTCCAACGGCCCTGCCGTTGCAGCGCCACCCCCCAGCCGTCCAGCGAGAGCGAATACCATTCCGCCAGCAGGCGGTCCTGATAAAGTGGCGCAGGTGTGGAGCCGATCTGCTGAATTCTTTCCTGCCAGACGGTTCGCCGCCGGTTGGAAGTGGCAACGAGCGGAGCCATCTTCTTTTGCCATGCGTCGGTCCAGAAAATTTCATTTGCATCCGTCATGGCGCCGGGTGACGGTGGAATCTCCAAAGGGTTTTTCCCGCGCAATTTCATTTGGTAAATTGCGGCGATGGGTTCCAGGTAAAACCGTTCGAAGAAATGGCCGTAGCTGGAGTGCAGGTAGAACAGGCGGTTGGTGCGGGCAATTTGTTCGAGCAGCCGCGTCATTTCCAACGGGGTGAGTCTATGCCGGTTTTCATCGGTCAGCCAACCGATGGGCTGGCGGCGTTCGAGTCCGGCACGGTATGCCACCTCCGGCAATGAGTGCGTGTCCACCGCCAGCCAGTCCGGCCGGTTGCGGGATTGCGACAGGGCGGCTTGAAACACCTCCAGCTTTTGTGATTGGTCGCTCAACATCACGCCGCGACCGGCGGGCAGGGATTCCACCGCCAGTTCGCCGAAGCGTTGCAGCGGATGAAAATTCAAACGCAGGATGGGCTGGGTATTTCTTGCCGCCAGGCCCGCGATGATCAGGACGAGCCATCCGGCAGCAACGGGGACTACCAGTTGCTGCCACCGTATTCTGGTCTGCGAAGGTCTGTGCCGCTGAACCACCTCCTGTGCAAGCAGCAGGAGATTGCCCGCGAGAAAACCCGCAGCCAGAGCGTCCAAATAATCGAAGGTCAGCATCGGCAGCGAAATGCCGAACTGGTGTTGCACAATCTGTCGCGGCCCGGTGGCCGGGTCAAACGCCAGCCACAAACAAGCCAGCAGCAACAATCCACGCAGGCTCCGGTAAATCCAGAACACGAAAAGGTCTGCTTTCTTTTTGTGGTAAGTGCCCTCTCCGCCGAACCGCACCAGACACGACAGCGTGGGCGCCAAAAAATAAACCGCCAGCGCCAGCGCCAGCGCCCGGTTCGTCAACCAGAATTGATAGTAAAGCAGCAAGACCATGTCTTTGGTCTGCTTCAAACTGGCGTGCCAGGCCTGGCCCAGGCTCCAAGGCGAGTGCGGAGCCAGACCATTGACCAGCGGCAG
>PLZL01000262.1 GCA_003152145.1 Limisphaerales bacterium | reverse complement strand
CTGTTGCGCATACAAAACTCGGCGTAGTGCTCGGCCTGTGCGAGCAGGTCGTCGAGCGTTTTAAGTTGCTGGGGCATTTGCACCGGCGACAAGGTGCGATAAAAAAGTCCTTTTGTAAAAAATTCCGCGCTCCCCGATCCATCGGGTCAATTCACTTCGGCAACTGCGAGCCAAGCCTCAGCCAGCCTTTGGATGTTGCTGTCAGATTCCGGTCCGTGGCTTGCCCGCCCGCAGCACGCGCAATGAGAAGCCCCGCCTGTTTTCAAAAAGCTCGACCGTCGCGGTGACTTCGAGCACAGGATAGCGCACCGTCGCCAGCCCGTAGCTCTTGTAGGTTTGCGCAAACAGTTCCGTCTCCACCATGCCCGTCCAGTCCGCCAGCGTGAGAAACTTCATCGGCTCGCCGGTGATCTGGTGGTGCGTCCGCTGCTCCACCACCAGCCCGCACGTCACCACCGTTTCGCCGACGTGCTCGCCCAGCCGCGCGACCGGGCAATATGATTCCCAGGCAATGTCTTCAAACAATTCCAGTGGATGCCCGCTCACCGCGTAGCCGAACAGTTCCGTCTCCGCTTCCAGCCGTTCGCGTCGCGTCGGCTCGCGGAGCAAGGCCGGATTCTGCGCGAAGAAATCCGAAACCGGATTTGCACCCGCCTCAAAATCAAATTCCAAGTTTCGGCTCCCCACTTCTGACTTCTGACTTCCGCCTTCTGACTTCTGAATCTGCTGCCCTTCCCAAAACTGTCTTGTCCGCGTCTGGCCGAACTCGTCGAACCCGCCCGCGCGAATCATCGCTTCCAATTCCTCCGGCAACGGCTTCACGCGCCGCTGAAAATCGGCCAGTGAAACAAACGCTCCGCGCTCGCGCTCGGCCAGCAACTGTTTGATTGTGCGGTCGGTGAGCCCTTTGGCGCGTGTCAGCGGCACGCGGATGTATCGGGGAGCGCACGCGCCTCGCGTGCCGCGTTCGTCGCCCTCGACAAACGCTCCATCTTCCATCTTCCATCCTCTATCTACTGCCGCAAACTGCGGTCCCGGTTCGTTGACCGTCGGGGGCAGAAATCTTAATCCGAGCCGGTAACTTTCCAGCACATAAACGAGCGGGTCATAAAAGCCTTTGCCATTGGTCAGCACCGCCGCCATGAATTCCGCCGGATAATTGTGTTTAAGCCACGCCGATTGATATGCCTCGACGCCGTAAGCCGTCGAGTGCGCTTTGCAAAAAGCGTATCCGGCAAAGCCCGCAACCAGTCCCCACACTTCCTCAATCTTCTCCGCCGCGTGTCCGCACGCTTTCGCCGACATGAAGAATTCTTCCCGAATCTCCGCAATGACCGCGCGTTTTTGTTTATTCAGCGCCCGGCGTAAAACATCAGCTCTCCCCGGTGGCAGGCCTGCAAAGGCCTCGCAGATTTGCAGGATGTGTTCCTCATAGACGACCAGCCCGAACGTGTCGCGCAACACGGGTTCCAGCGACGGATGCGGATACGTCACCGGCTCAAGCCCCTGATAGCGCCGCGTGAACGCCAGTTTCTTGCCTTCGTTGGCCGCGCCGGGCCGGATGACGCTCACGATGGCGATGAGCGTGTCAATGTCGCGCACATTGCACTGGCGGCACAACCCCGTCATCGCCGGGCTTTCGATGTGATGCACCGCCCGCGCACCGCCGGAAATCATTTCCCAAACCTGTGGGTCGTCGTATTGCGGATTGTGGATTACGGATTGTGGATTGAACCCGGTAGGGCGCGTCAGTCCCCTGCGCGCCGCCATTCCATAATCACGCCCCGGCGCGCACGGAGTGTCGCGCCCTACCTCCCGCGCCGTGCAGTTTTGCAAATCCACTTCAATCCCGCGTTTGGCCAGCGACGCTTTTACGTCGCGCATGGCCGCCAGACCGCCTTGCGCGAGCACGTCCACCTTCACCAGCCCGATGACTTCCACGGCGTCCATGTCGAAGTGCGTGGTGGGATAGCCCTTGTTGGAAATGAACGTCGCCGTCAGTTCGTGCATCGGCTGGCGCGAGAGCACCACGCCGCACGGGTGCATCTTGGGATAACGCGGCACGCCGTCCAAAAACTCCGCCATGTCCAGCGCGGTCTTGAACGGTTCTTCGTTCAACGGCAGGTCGCGGTTTTCGGGACTGGCTGCGAGCAATTCGCGCAACTTTGCTCCGCCACTGGGCGTGTGTTCATCCGGTATCCAGCCACCGCCAAAGCTCCACGGGAAATGGTCGGTGAAGCGCCGCACTTCGCGTTCGGCCATGCCGAGGACTTTCGCCACGTCGGCAAACGCGCTGCGGGCCTGGAATGTCGAGAAGCCGCCCACCACGGCGCAATGCTCCCGGCCGTATTTTGCGAAAATGAGGTCCACCACGTCGTCTTTGCGGTCATGCGGAAAATCAATGTCAATGTCCGGCAATTTGTTGAGCGCCATGCGTTCCTGGTTCAGAAAGCGGCGGAAGTAGAGGCCGAAGCGGATGGGGCAAACGTCACTGATGCCGAGGCAATAGCAGACGAGCGAATCCGCCGCGCTACCGCGTGTGATCCATTCGATGCCGCGTTGGCGGCAGTCTTGCAGGATGTTCCAGACGACCAGAAAGTATTCCTCGTAACCGACCGCCGTGATGATGCTCAACTCCTGGGCAAGTTGAGAGTTGATGGTTGAGAGTTGAGAGGCCGGATAACGCCGTCGCGCGCCATCCATCACGAGCTGGTGAAGAAACTCGCGCGGCGTCGAACCGTCCGGCGGCACGAATGCGGGAAATTGCGGTTTGCCGAAAGGCATCTCAAAATTGCATCGCTCCGCGATTTCCAGCGAGTGCGTCAGCCATTCAGGATGTTCCTTGCACGCCCCGGCCATTTCCGCTGGCACGCGGAAATGAAGCCGCCCGTCCGTGCGTTTGGACGGGTGTTCCTGCCGGAGCAACGTCAGCGTGCGGATGGATTGCACGATGTCGTATTTCTGCCGGTCGGCGGGCGTGGCGTAATGAACCGCCGGGCACGCCACGACCTGAAACCGGGCAGGGACGGCGCGCTGCGCCGTCCGCGCCGCCATCTGATAGAACCGACTTGGAAATAGTTCGGCCAGACGCAGGTTCGTGCTCACCGCGATCAGCCCGTCGGTGAAACCGTCCAGACGTTCAAATGAAATGGGGCGTCGCTGTTGCGCCGCGACCGCCCCTTCTTCGCTGGAAGCTGTGGCGATTCGTGATAACAGCCGGTTCAGATTGCGGTAGCCGCAAGCTGATTCGACGTAGAGCAACAACGGGTCTCCGTTAATTGTGAGTTCTGTTCCAAAAACCGGCTTGAGGCCCGCGTGTTTTGCTTCCAGTGCAAACTCTACTGCGCCATGCAAATTGCCCAAGTCGGTTAAAGCGATGGCTGAGATGCCATGCTGCTTGGCAAGGTTCACGATGACCGCGGGCGACAGCGTGGAGTCGAGAAACGTGTAGTAGCTGCGAACTCGCAATGGAACGTAGCAGCCGACGTGAAGCGGCTTTGACGATTTCCGATTTCCGATTTCCGATTTCCGATTTGACGAAGAGGGCTTCGCGCGTTCATTCACGATGTCTCTGGGCGCATCACGCAATCGCAAATCGTGTCCGCGCAAGACTACGGACCAGCCTTTGGTGCGCCGCAGTTCGTCCAACACTGATGCAAGCCGCTCGCGGGCTTCATAATTGCGCGCATTGGCTTCCAGCGGCAGTTCGCTGCGGAATACGCCGTCATACACGTTCGACAATTTCAGCGACACCATCCGCAAGCTTACCCGCCGTTGCCAGGCTTCTCGCAGCAGCCTGCGCAAGCGCCCGTAAACATCCGTTTCCAAGTCCGTTGGTTCCCGAAGGCTTTCGGCGCACTGGTTTTCGTCACGGTCGTTGTAACGCACCTTCACGGTCAGCGTCCGCACACTCCGGCCTTCCTCACGCACCGTGGCAAACAAGCGGTCGGCCATGCGCCGGAGCACAGCTTCGACATATTCCTCATCGGTCACGTCTTCGTCGAATGTCTCCTGCTGGCTGAAGGATTTTTGCGGCTCGCTCGCGGGAATCAACGGGCGCTCGTCAATGCCGTTGGCGAACTGCCGCACGACGGGTGCCTGGTTGCCCAACAGGAGCGCCAGCAAATCAACCGGCGTCGCGGCAATCTGCCCGATGTCCGCGAGTCCCGCTGCGTTCAAGCGCACGGCGGTTTTCGGCCCGATGCCCGGAAGCCAGTGGTTTGGCAACGGATGAAGAAACCACTTCTCCTGTCCGCCCGGCACGGTTTGAAATGCGGCGGGCTTGTTCAACTTGGAGGCGATCTGGCTGACGAGCTTGTTCGAGGCAATGCCTTCGCTAACGGTAATTTTCAGCGACTGCTGGATGGCCTTGCTGATCGTCAGTGCGATTTCAACGGACGGTTTGCTGCGGTTGGCCGTGATGTCGAAATAGCCTTCGTCAATGGAGGTCTGCTCCACGTTTGGCGTGAAGTCGTAGGCATAACCGAACATCCAGTTGGAAAATTGCTCGTATCGTTCGTAGTCGCCGGGCAACACAATGAGCTTGGGGCAAAGTTTTCGCGCCCGCGCCGTGGGCATCGGCGTGTAGATGCCAAACTTCCGCGCTTCGTAAGAAGCCGAGGCGACAATGCCACGACTTTCACCACCTACGGCTATGGGCTTGCCGCGCAGCCGGGAATCAGCGGATTGCTCAACAGACGCGAAGAAGGCGTCCGCGTCCAGATGGACGATGGTGCGAGACATGATTCATTCCTTTGCCCGACGGATGAGCGCCTTGAACACGCCCTGAATCATCAACTCCTGGGCGGGGATGAGATCGGGATACTCCGGATTCTCGGCCTTGAGATACGGTTTGCCGTTCTTTTTGAGAAACGTCTTCAACGTGCTTTCGCCATCAATCAACGCGGCGACGATGTCGCCGTGGCGCGGCTCCGGCCCATGCTCCAGCACCACAATGTCACCGTTGAGAACGTGCCGGCCAATCATCGAATCGCCGGCAACACGCAGGGCAAAAGTGTTCCGGGTCGGCTTGTATCCAATGCTCTCCACGTCCACCGAAACACAACCCTCGGCGTCCTGCTCGCGGTTCTGCGGCAAGCCTGCTGGAATTGAGCCGAACAGCGGAATGTACACGATGCGACTTCGCAATTTTGCCAATGACGAAATGACGCGCAGCGACCGCGCCTTGCCGGGGTTGGATTCGAGAAAGCCCTTTCGCTTCAAGGCGTCAAGGTGATCGGCGG
>PLZL01000376.1:318-10453 GCA_003152145.1 Limisphaerales bacterium | reverse complement strand
ACGCCGAGCAGGTGCGCGACGCGTTTGATTTGATGATGCTGCGCATTCAAAAACGCGCGCCGAACGCCCATTTGCGCGGCGCTTACGTCGAAAAAATGGGCCAGCGCGGACGCGAAGTGATTCTGGGCATGACGCGCGACCCGCAGTTCGGCCCGATGCTGATGTTCGGCCTCGGCGGCATTTTCGTCGAGGTGATGAAGGATGTGACGTTCCACCTCGCGCCCATTACGCCGGAGGAGGCGATGCAAATGCTGAAGGGCACGCGCTCCTACGCGCTGCTGCAGGGCGCGCGCGGCCAGGCGCCGGTGGACCTGGAGACGCTTGCCGGCGCGTTGCAACGCATCAGCCAGCTCGCAACCGATTATCCCGAAATCCTGGAACTGGACATCAACCCGTTCATCGTCGGCCCGGTCGGCACGCAAGCCTACGTCGCCGACGCCCGCATGACACTTTCAAACTCCGCCAAAGCGCATGAGTAAGCCAATCACCCACGATCCGGACTGGCAGAAGACCTACCAGTCGCAAATCTTTTCCGCAACGGACGCGGTCAAAAAAATCCGGCCCGGCCAGCGCGTGTTCATCGGCACCGGCACGGGCGAGCCGCTCGAACTCGTCAGCGCGTTGAGCAAGCGCGCCTACGAACTGCCCGACACGGAAATCGTCCACCTGCTCACGTTCGGCGACGCGCCCTACGCGCACCGCGAACTGGCGCATTACTTCCGCGTGAACAGCTTTTTCATCGCCGAAAACGTGCGCGACATCATCCAGGAAGGCCTCGGCGATTACACGCCGGTGTTTCTTTCCGACATCCCGCGCTTGTTCAACAGCGGCCAACTGCCGCTCGACGTGGCGCTCATCCAGGTCACGCCGCCGGATCAATACGGCATGTGCAGCTTCGGCGTGTCGGTGGACATCGTTCACGCCGCCGCCGAAAACGCCTCGCTCGTCATCGCGCAGGTGAACACGCAGATGCCGCGGACGCTCGGCGATTGTTTCATCCACGTCAACGACATTGACGTGCTGGTGCCTTCGGACGCGGCGATTCTGGAAGTGCCGCCCGCCGAGGTCACCGAGACGACCCGGCAGATTGCCGAATACATCGCCGCGCTCGTGGAAGATGGCTCGACGATTGAGTTTGGCATCGGCCGCATCCCGCAGGCGATGTTCGGTTTTCTGAAGGACAAGAAGGATTTGGGCGTTCACACCGAGATGGTCACGGACAACATCATCGAACTCATCGAATGCGGCGCCATCACGGGCAAACGCAAGTCCATTGACCAGGGCAAAATCGTGGCCAGCTTCTGCCTCGGCACGAAAAAAATCTACGATTACGTGGACAACAATCCGCTGTTCTCGTTTCATCCGACGGAATACGTCAACGACCCGTTCATCATCCGCCAGCAAAACAAAATGGTCGCCGTCAACACCGCGCTGGAAATAGACCTCACCGGCCAGGTGTGCGCCGATTCCATCGGCTCGAAATTTTTCTCCGGCGTCGGCGGTCAGGTGGATTTCAACCGCGGCGCGTCCAAGTCAAAGGGCGGCAAGGCCATCATCGCGCTGCCTTCGACGGCCAAGGACGGCACCATCTCGCGCATCATGACGCATTTGAGTCCCGGCGCGGGGGTGGTGACCACGCGCGCCGGCGTGCATTATGTCGTGACCGAATACGGCGTGGCGTATCTGCACGGCAAAAGCATCCAGGAACGCGCGCTGGCGCTCATCAGCATCGCGCACCCGAAATATCGAGCCGATCTGCTCCACGAGGCCATCGCCGCGAAATACCTTTCCGCAGAGATGTCGGACAAGGAAGGGAAAATTCTTGTCGGCCCGAAGGAACTGCGCACGACGTATCTGNNACCGTTTCATGAGCCACCAGAAAGGTGTGTCGCGGCATCAGATTCAGGACTTCGTTTACATTGACCACCGCAACGACGTGACCATCGTCGGCACGCTGCCGGAGGCGTCCGGTGAGGAAATCATCGCCGTCGGCAGCTATTATCTGGATCAGAAAACGAACCTGGCGGAAGTGGCGTTCGTGGTGGGCGACAAATGGCAGAACCACGGCATCGGCACCTTCCTGCTGAAACATCTGATGCGCATCGCGCGCCGCAACGGCATTCGCGGCTTCACCGCCGAGGTGCTCACGGAGAACAAGCCGATGCAGGCGGTCATCAACAAATCGAACTGCAAAGTCAGCAGCCATTTCACCGGCAACGTTTACAGCTACCAGATGGAGTTTGAGTAATCCTTTAACCACGGATGGACATGGGTGGACACGGATTTTTTGCCGCGAAAGGACGCAGCGCGGCGGAGCCGCAACCAAAGGAGCGCGGACAGCTTTGTCCGCGCGAAGGCACCGATGCGGCGGAAACAGGCGGACAAGGCTGTCCGCGCTCCTGAAAAATTCTCGCGGCGCACGATGATTCCCAGGGATTGCAGTGCAGGGAACGCAGAAACCAATGACACGAATTCCACGACTTGAGCTTCTTGGGAAGACGCGAAAGGAATTCGGCGAAGCCGAAGGCCCGTGAGGGCCGAGCGAGTGGGAACGAGTGAGTCCATTCACACTGATTGAAAGCCTGTAAGGCTGACAGATATTAGCCCAGGGTTGCGAGGTGGCCAGTCCGGCACGGACCGAGCTACCCTGGGTAATCGTCCCGCAGAATAAGCTCCTCGCCCGTGGGAACGGGAGAGGATGTCCGCAGGACAGGTGAGGGTCGTGGGGCAAATCAAATTCCTGTCATAGGCCGGATGAGGTGTGCCTTGATGATGTGGGACCATTGTGAATAAGTCCTGCAAAAATTTTGCATTGCGCTTGGGACAATGCGATTCTTCATGCGAAACGATGGACAAGTTGAACTCTGCCAAAATCACCGCCAAAGGCTCTTTGACCGTGCCTTCTCGCATCCGGCGCCGGTTCGGCATCAAGCCCGGCACGCGCATCAACTTCGTGGAGGAGGGTGAGCGCATCATCTTCCAGCCCGTCACCCGCAAATACATCAGCAGCTTTTGCGGAATCTTCAAACTTAAACCCGGCGAGGAATCCGTTGTGCAGGAACATCTGGAGGAGCGCCGCGCCGAACGTGACCGGGAAAATCGTTGGGAACCGAAATCAAAATCAACTGGCCGACCATTGAACATCAAATTTGATGTTGCTTGTTTATGGACTTCACCGTAGAGTTTTATGAAAGTGCCAGCGGACGTTCGCCCGTGCGGGAGTTTCTCGATGAACTCAAGCAAAGCGACCCCGGCGACCACGCGGCGGTGATGCGAGGTCTGGCGAAGTTGCGGAATCGTCAGTATCACCGCGAGCCGCTGTCCAAGGCGCTGGGCGACGGCCTGTTTGAGTTGCGCCACGTCGGCAAGTTGAATACGCGCGTCATGTGGTTCTTTGTAAAAGGCCGGCGCATTATTGCCGTTCATGGCATTCGCAACAAAGGCCAGGCGATTCCGGCCCGCGACCTCGACACCGCATTGGACCGGATGCTTGACTGGCAGGAAAGATTTGAACCATGAAAAAGACCAACTTTGACCTTTATCTGGAAGAACAACTGAAAGACCCCGACTTTGCCGAGCGGTTTGAAAGAGCGGGCGAGGCGTGGGACGTGGCCTTGCAGCTTGCGGCGCTGCGCGAAAAGGCCGGCCTTTCCCAACGCGACCTCGCGCGCAAACTCCATACCTCGCAGCAGCAGATCAGCCGGCTCGAATCGCCGTCCTACGAAGGCCACTCGTTGAGCATGTTGCGCCGCGTGGCGGAAGTTCTCGGCGTCACCGTCCGCGTCACCCTCGCTCCGAAGGGAGAAACCGAACCCATGATCCTGTCGGAAGCCAAAATTCCTTACCGCATCGGCAGGAAATGATAATCTCGTCAGCGGCGACCCGGAATTCAAGGCGCTCGAAAAGGAAATCAAAATCAACTGGCTGAAATGAATCTCCCTCTCCGCCTCGATTGGGGAGAGGGATTAAGGGTGAGGTGTCGGATTTTTTTAACCACGGGTGGACACGGATTTTTTGCCCCGAAAGAGCGCAGAGAACGCAAAAGTTCTGACACGAATTCCACGGATTACCGCCAGTCAATCCCTGCGGAAACCTTGTGAATAACTTCCAACAAATAATTTGTTGACTTACTTTTCATTTTGTGTAGGATTTTAACATGATTGTAGCAACAAAAGCCGAATCGGTTTATTTCTCGGTCAAAGGCCAGGTCGTCATCCCCCGGCGGCTGCGCAAACAATTCCACATTGAGAATGGCACGAAGGCCATCGTGGAGGCCACCACCGACGGCATTCTACTCAAACCCGTCACCCGCTGGGCGATTGAGCGAGGCTACGGCCTGCTCAAACGAAAACCTGGCGACAAGCCTTTTGCGGAGGAGTGGGCAGAGCACAAACGCGAGGAGCAGGAACTGGAGGACAAGTAAATGGCCGCCGCCGTTCTCGACTCGCACGCGCTGCTGGCTTTTTTTCGTGGCGAAGAGGGCGCCGCCCACGTCAAAGATTTGCTGCACAAGGCCGCCAGCGCCGACCGGCCGCTGCAAATGACCGAAGTGAACTACGCCGAGGTGAAATACACGCTGCTCAAAAAAGACGGCTCGGACGAATGGAACCGGGCTGCCGACATCCTGACCAGCCTGCCCATTGAATTTCACCCCGCGACCCGCCAATTGGCCGACCTTGCCGCCGATTACAAAGCCCGGTTCAAAATGAGCCTGGCCGACGCCTTTGCCGCCGCGCTGGCCAAGGAAAGAAAAACCGAACTCGTCACCGGCGACCAGGAATTCAAACCGCTGGAAAAGGAAATCAAAATCAACTGGCTGAAATAAAAAAGGCAACAAGTGAACAACAATCAGAAGCGGGAACTTTGTCTTGCGTTGATTCACGCAGATAGCGAAGCAGAAGTTGTTCGCATTCTGATTGACGCTGGTTATTGGGATAACAAGCGGGTTTGGCGGCTTTATGGAGACCGAGAAAATAATTTTAGCACAATTGGCAACCAACAAAATAGACCGGACGCCGCGCTTGTCGAAAAGCTGATCAATTCCGTTGACGCGCGCCTCATGCACGAATGTTTGGCTCGCGGAATCAATCCAGAGTCGTCTGCTGCGCCGCAAACAATCCGCAATGCTGTTGCCACGTTCTTTGAGGAGGGGCGCAAGGCCGAAAGTATTTATGGCGGGCAAATAAAGGCCTGGGACAATGAGATGCGTCGAGAAGTTGCGAAAGGCATCACACTCGCCGCCACCGGAGCGAAACCACAGGATGGCGACCCCTGCCTGACAATCGCCGACCAGGGTGAAGGACAAACGCCGCGTAAGTTTCTCGATACATTTCTTTCGTTGGATAAATCAAATAAACTTCGCATTCCGTTTGTTCAGGGGAAATTCAATATGGGCGGGACTGGAGTTCTGGAGTTTTGTGGGAAACAAAATCTCCAGCTACTTCTTAGCCGCCGGAGTCCGCGTATCCTAAACAGAAACTTTGACCACCCAACCGATGAGGAATGGGGATTTACCATCGTCAGGCGTGAAAATCCGATGGGGAACGAAAAAAGTTCCAGTTATGCTTTTCTTGCACCAGTTGGTTCAGACGAAGTCCAGAAGAAAGGTTACGTTCTAACTTTTGCTGCTGACAAAATGCCAATTTTTCCTGATCTCGCTGAACCTTATGCCCGCGATGCTGAATGGGGCACACTCATCAAACTCTACGAGTATTCTTTGCCTGGTCATCGCACACACATTCTCCTTGGAAGTGGTTTACTTTCCCGCCTGGAATTGCTTTTGCCAGAACTCGCGCTCCCGATTCGTCTGCACGAATGCCGCGTAGGTTACAAAGGTCACAAAGGCAGCATGGACACGACCTTGACGGGGCTTGGTGTTCGCCTCGACGAAGGTGGAAAAGCAGAAAATCTTGAAACCGACTTCCCATCGTCAGGCCCGCTAACTTGTGCAGGTGAGCCGATGACGGCGACGATCTACGCATTCAAAAAGGACAAAGCGAAAACCTACCGCAGAAATGAGGGGATCATTTTCACAGTCAATGGTCAGACGCATGGTCACCTGACGACGGATTTCTTCAATCGAAACAAAGTCGGCTTGTCGTATCTTTCCGATTCGATTCTCGTGATTGTGGATTGCACAGCAATCAGCCCGCGAGGTCGTGAATTGTTATTCATGAATAGCCGCGATCGATTGCGCGGCGGCGAACTTTGTAAAGAAGTTGAGCAAGAACTGGAAGACTTGCTAAAGAACCACACCGGTCTTCGCGCTCTTCGCGAGCGTCGTCGTCGCGAAGAAATGGAATCACGCCTCCAGGATTCAAAGCCGCTCGAACATATTTTAGAAATCTTGCTGAAGCATTCGCCGACACTCGCAAATCTATTTTTGTTTGGGAAACACGCCTCCAATCCATTCAAGCAGATTAAAACTGGTTCGGAGGACAAGCCATTTGATGGCAAAACCTATCCGAGTTTCTTCAAGTTTAAGGGTAAGGATTACGGTCAATCTCTAAATCGAGAAACGCATATTAACACCCGATGTCGTATTGCATTCGAGACGGATGTGGTGAATGACTATTTGAGCCGCAGCATTGATCCTGGCACGTTCACGCTATTCGTTCGTAACGGCGATGGACGTCATGAAGCTAAAGACGCCGGCTTCGGCAGCAACGTCAACCTTCAAAACGGCATTGCGAGTTTGAGCATCAAATTTCCAGAGTATTGCAGGGTTGGAGAGAAACTTGAATTCGTGGCGGTTGTCAACGATTCGACACGCATAGAGCCGTTTGAAAATAAATTTTCAATCATGCTTCGGAAAGCGATGGAATCATCAGGAGGAAACGGCCAACGACAAAAGCCTCCAAAAGAAGAGAGTGGAGACGAGCGCGAAATGCCGGGAGGCATTGAAATTCCAAAGCCTATACCAGTTCGCCAAGAAGATTGGGAGAAGAAAGGCTTTGACCAATTCACGGCGCTTAAGATTATAGATAGCGGAGAAAGGGGAGATTCCGCTACTGGACAGAAAGATGTTGTAATTTATGACTTCCTCATAAACGTGGACAACATCCACCTTAAACGCTTTCTAAAAGCAGAACTCAAACCTGGCGAGGATGACAAAGTGGCACAAACGCGGTTCGAGTTGGGAATGATGCTTGTCACACTTGCCTTGATTCATCAAGACAAAATGGATCAAACGCCGGGTGGCGCACAGAGCGAGAGCGGAGAGTTTGTGACCGAAAGTTTGGAAGGCCGGGTAGCGAACGTCACAAAAGCACTCGCGCCATTCCTTTTGCCAATGATTGGTGCGCTTGGTGCGCTTGATGAAGAAAAAGTAGCCGCTGGCTCGGCGTCTGGCGAATCAACATA
Organism: Limisphaerales bacterium; assembly: GCA_003152145.1. The sequence continues at coordinate 3,091 of PLZL01000376.1, read as the reverse complement.
GTTGCTAAACAGCGAGCTTGTGCAAAAGCATGACTTCCTTGCTGGCAGGAATTTCACCGCGCTTGTTTGCATACCACTTGCGCCCGGGAACTTCTCGCCAAATTCGTCCGTTCACTTTTGCCGTAGTGGTGCAATCTGCCTGCAATTCGACGTAGCCAGCTTCCTTCATCGCTTCGAGGTAGGTCTTTAATTGCCACACAGGGTCTGAAAACGCGACGAGTTGCACCACGATGGAATTTTCGTCGAGCAACGTCCGAACCGACGAAAATACAGATTTGAGCCGGGCATAATAGGTCAAAAGTTCATCTTCGTCACGCGGGCCAAGAAGGTAGTGAGATTCGCCCGCGCCGTCGCGCTGGTTCGCCAACCAAAACGGAGCAGGAGTTTCCTTGCGTCCCATGATTTGCCAGCGGTGATAAACTACATGGACGCCAGGATACGGCGGAGAAGTCAGAACAAGTTTCGCGGGAAGCCAAGACTGTGGAATCCGTCCGTCATCATCGCACTTTTCGGACGAACGGTTAATCACGCGGCACATGGATGAAAGGCGGCAACGCGGCAGGTCGTTCGTGGCTGCGATGCCTGAAAGGTAATCGAAAAAATCGTTTGTTGCGGCGTTGAGACGCTGGCAGAACTCGGCTTTGAATTCCGAAACTGCGGGCACGTTGTTTTTACAGTCCAATCCCCACTGCCCGACACCAAGCAGAACAAGGCGGACGAATTTTTGCTGTCGCAGTTTTGGCAAGTCGGTCAGGCGCTCGAAAATCCAGAAGAAAAAAGCGCGAGCCTCGTCAGGCAGATTGCGGAGGTAATAATAAATCTCGGCATCAACAATTTCGTAAGAATCCAGTTTCGTTCTTGGATTTCCATTTTCCAACGCGGCGAGCCATTCGGCAATCTCTCGTTTGTCATGCACTGAAATCGGCGTCGTCTTTGTTCGTGCAAGAAAAGCGGCGAGCGAACTCACATCCATCCCGGCAGCGCGGCGACCGAGCGACAAAGCTTCCACAAGCGTCGTGCCTCCACCGCAAAACGGATCGAGAACAAAATCTCCCGGCTGTGTGAATGTCTTGATGGCTTCGCGCGCAAAAATCGGCGAGAAGCGAGCGGGGTAGCGATAGAAATCGTGCGGTGCGCCCGTAATCTTTTCGCGATTTGACACAGCGCAAACCAGAGATTCAGGCACAATTACGCGCTGTCTCGTCGTCAATGTCTTTCCTCTTGTCGCCCGCACTGCAATGCCAGGTTACAAACCTTTGGAGTCAAAAGCAAGCCTGGGTTGCTAACAATTTCCTTTCGCCATTTCCCAAACAGCTCAAGTCGTGTCAAAGTTCTTTTGCGTTCCTTGTGTTCTTTCGCGGCTAATGCCGCGGTTGCCCTGCTCAACCGCCGGTTCAGCCTGCCCAAAAAAAATCAAGCAATTAGCAAAAACGGTTGAGCCACGTTGTTGCCCGGTTGTTAGCTTATTGCCGCAAACTTGAACGGGTTGCGCCCATTTGCCGCCCGGAATCCATCAGCGGACTGGTCCCGCAACCCGGGATCGGGACACCGCCGGAAATCGGGTCTGCGCAGGGGCGCAACGCGGAGTTTGTGGCGGAGACGTGTTCAACGCCGGGCGAAATGGCATCACAACTGGCCGCCGGAAACGGTTCCCGCAAGGGAAACGACACCGGACAGGATGGCGATGATCTCAAGACGCAAACAGATCGAGACGGACAAAGCCGGGAGGCCCTTCGGGCACTCCGCGCAAAGTCCATTTTCTGCGCGCGGCACGCGCCGCGGCATCACCCTCCTTTCCGCCTCCGGGCGAAGTTTTGACCATGAACGAGCGTAGGCTGGCCTTTTTGTATTCGCCGGAAGTCGAGGCGCTGACCTACCCGCCGGATTGTCCGTTCAAGGCGCAGCGCGCCGGCCTGGCGCGGCTGCGGCTGAAATCGCTGGGATTGCTCGGAGATGAAAACCGTTTTGAATTCGAGCCGCGCCGCGCCTCCCTCGCGGAATTGAAACAGTTTCACCCCGCGCATTACCTTGAGGAAATGCAACGCGCGGCGGACGGCGATTTGACGGTGGAGGGCCTGCACATGGGCTTCGGCGGACCGGACACGCCGGTGTTCAAGGACATGTTTGAGTGCGGTGCCTGGGCGTGCGGCGCCGGATTGACCGGCGCCGAATTGCTGCTCCACGGCAAGGCGGACGTCGCCTTCAATTTGCTCGGCGGTTTTCATCATGCCTTCCCCGAACGCGCCGCCGGTTTTTGTTATCTCAATGACCTGGCGCTCGCCTGCCTGAAGCTGGCGGACGCCGGCAAGCGGGTTTTGTATCTGGATGTGGACGCGCACCACGGCGACGGCGTGCAGGCGGCGTTTTACCGGCGCAAGGACGTAATGACCATTTCGCTGCACGAGAGCGGCAAGACGCTTTTCCCGTGGGGCGGTTTTGAGGATGAAATCGGCGAAGGCGCCGGCTATGGCTTCAACGTCAACGTCCCGCTGCCGGCTGAAACTTACGATGAGGCGTTTCTGACCGCATTTGATTCCGTCGCCATGCCGCTCGCAAACGCGTTTGCGCCCGACGTGCTCGTGCTGGAACTCGGCCTGGACATTCTGGCGGGCGACCCGCTGACGCATTTGCGGATGACGAACAACGTCGTCGTCGAAATCGTCGAGCGGGTGCTGAAGTTGAATTGCCCCATCCTTGTCGCCGGCGGCGGCGGTTATCACGTCGAGAACACCGTGCGCGGCTGGGCGCTGGCGTGGCGGACGTTTTGCGGCGG
>PLZL01000376.1:0-293 GCA_003152145.1 Limisphaerales bacterium | reverse complement strand
TGACCAAAAAACAGCGATTAAACAAAAACCAAAAAGGAACATGACATGACCACACAACCCAAAACCGTTTCAACCGCTTCCCTGATGCAGGAGGGCCGGACTTTTCCGCCAAGCGAGGAAGTGATTCGCCGCGCCCACATCAACGCCGCGCAATACGAAAAAATGTATGAGCGCTCGATCAAAGACCCGGACGGGTTCTGGCTCGAACAAGCCGCCACGCTCGACTGGTTCAGAAAACCGACGAAGGGGCGCAAGTATATTTGGGACACCGCCGCGAAAAAGGTCGAGCACAC
>PLZL01000008.1 GCA_003152145.1 Limisphaerales bacterium | reverse complement strand
GGCCGACCAATTTCTCGGCCAATGTCCGTTTTCGCGTGACGGCTGACGACCAGGTAGCGCCTTCCGGCATGGCGCTGGTTCCCGCTGGTTCGTTTCAAATGGGGGACAATCTGGATGGCGAAAGCGATGCCCCCGTGCACACGGTTTATGTCTCGGCCTTTTACATGGACAAGTATGATGTGACGCAGGCGCTGTGGCAGCAGGTCTATAACTGGGCGATTGCGCACGGTTACAGTTTTGATTACGCGGGTTCGGGGAAGGCGGCGAATCATCCGGTGCAGACGATTGACTGGTATGACACGGTGAAGTGGTGCAATGCTCGGAGCGAGAAGGAGGGGAAGATACCGGCGTATTACACGACTTCGGCGCAGACGGTGGCGTATCGCTCTGGAGACATTGACCTCAGCAATGCCTGTGTGAACTGGAACGCGGGCTACCGGCTTCCAACGGAGGCGGAATGGGAAAAGGCGGGGCGGGGCGGGTTGAGCGGGAAGCGGTTTCCGAGAGGGGACACTATCTCCGAAAGCCAAGCCAACTATTATAGCTGTCCCGCTTGTAGCAGCAGCGATTTGGGTCCGCCGGGTTATAATACCAATTTCACGAACGGGGGTTACCCTTATACGAGTCCGGTAGACTACTTTCCGCCGAACGGCTACGGACTCTATGACATGGTTGGAAACGTAGGACAATGGTGCTGGGACAGGTATGGGTTGTATTCAAGCGGTTCGCAAACTGACCCACGTGGACCTGCGTCAGGCTCCAGCCGGCTGCTTCGGGGCGGCAGTTATTACCTCGCCATGAACTACTGCCGGTTGGCGTTTCGCTACTACAACTACTCCCCAACCATCAACAACGACAGCATTGGGTTCCGTTCTGTCCTTCCCCACAGCGGCCTGCCAGTAATCACCGTTCAACCGCTAGACCAAACCGTGCAAAAAGGAAACACCATGACGTTTAGTGTAACGGCTACAGGTGGCGCTCCGCTTTACTATCAATGGCAGAATAACGGGGTCAATATCCCATCCGCAACGGGAGCATCGCTAACGCTCACCAATGTTCAGTCTTCAAGTAACTATTCAGTAGTAGTAAGCAATTGACTTGGGATTGTCACCAGTCGTTCAGCTCATTTGACCGTGACCACCGGCGGCATTGGAGAAATATAACAGAATCATGAAAACGTTCAGAAGAGGAAGGATCATGGCGTTGGTGGCAATCAACGGCATATTCGCCGCGACCAACACTATTGCTGCTACCAGCTCTGCCGATTCGAATATAACCACGGTGGATACGCGCGGGGTGAGCATCACCATCCCGCCGCAAAGCCAAACCACCAACGCCGGTGCAAATGTCACGTTTACCGTCGCGGTGGCGGGCGTGCCGCCGTTCAATTATCAATGGCGGTTCAACGGCCAAAACATTGCCGGGGCTACCAATGCCACGCTTACTTTGAACTCGGTCACGGCGGCAAATTCCGGCGGCTATTCCGTCGTCGTGTGGAATGCCTATGGTTCCGTCACCAGCGCCACCGCCTCCCTCGCCGTTCTCACCGACGGCGCAAATGGAAAAACGCCGGTGCAAATTACGGCAACACCCGGCTGGTCAAAATCTAGCACCGCCAAGAATCTGGTGTTTATCACACATGGTTGGCAATGGGTCGCACTCAATCCATTCGGCCCACCCGCTCAACCGTGGATGGCGGCCATGACCAATGCCATCGCTCAACAGTTGGGAGGCAATAGCACCTGGCAATTTGAGACCTATGACTGGACTTGGGCGTCGTGGACATTGGAACCGCAACAGGCACTCAGTCAGGCCGAATACATTGGCACGCTGCTAGGCAAGGCTATTGCCGGCATGGGATACCAGCAAGTGCATCTCATCGCCCACAGCGCCGGTTCGGGAATGATTCAAGCCATCGCCGATCAATTGCAAGCAGCACCGAATCCGCCTTTGATACAACTAACTTTTCTTGATCCGTATATCGGGATATTCCATCAGGAACAGAACAATTATGGGAAAAATGCGGATTGGTCGGATTGTTATTTTGTCGAGGATGGAACCGGAGGCTTCACCGGCAGTTATCTTAACCACGCATTCAATGTGGATGTAAGCTGGGTTGACCCGGTTCATACACCAGCCCCATATATCGGGCTAGGTGGAGGAGAGGTGGCGCTTTCATCCCACGGCTATCCGATTGATTTTTATCTCGGATCAATCACGAGCGGGAATTTTTCATGCTCTTCCGCTTATGGATTTGCGTTGAGCCAGGAAATGGAAGGCGTCTTTTGGTTCAATAACCAAGCAAATTATCCTGTCGGCAGTGGTCCATTTTTGCCATGCAGTCCGCCGGATGCTGTCAAGAATCCGATTCCTGGAATCGCGGGTCTGGAAGCGGGAATTGCAGGCATTCCGTTTGATATTTCCAGTGCGGCATACGCTTTAAGCGATTTGGGTTCAAGCCTTGTCGGCAATGCCGGATTTGTGTTGAACAGCATTTGGTCGTCATTACCGCTCCTGAAGTCAGGCGGAATGCAACCGGCGGGTGAATCTTTCACCAATACTCCGGC
>PLZL01000025.1 GCA_003152145.1 Limisphaerales bacterium | reverse complement strand
CAAAACGCCTTTTGAAAAAGCTGCGGTGACTTCCGTTGACAATGGCTGGCGGCCGCCGGCTATTTTTTGCCGCAAACCTTGAATTTGATCCGCCAATATCTCCGCTTCACCATGCGCGACGCGGATGGACGGGTGCCCATCACCGAGCCGGTCGAGGATTTCCGTGACGTGGCTTGGCTTTGGGCCGATGTAGATGACCGGCGCGCCGACGGCCAGGATGTTGTAAATTTTGCAGGGATGCACCAAACCGACGAACCCGTTGCCCATTACGATTGCGTGCGCATCGGCCGATGACAGCGAAGCGGAAAGCCGGTTCAACGGCTGATATGGCACGCACAAAATGTTGGTGCGCTTTCCGGCTTCCGCCCAACGCTGCACGCGCTTGAATTCGCTCCCGCCGCCGATGAAACAAAAGGCTACGGATTTGTCGTCCTTTAACCGTTCCGCCGCCTGCATCAACGTGTCCAAAGGGTGCACTGGACTGTGATTCCCGGAATACATCACGACAAACTTATCCTGCAAACCGTGCGTCCTGCGGAATTGTTCGCGTCCGGCCGCGTCAAAACACACCTCGCCGTCCTGCGACCACGGCGGAATCACGGCGATTTTCTCCGGGGCAATTCCCTTGGCTTTGATGCGGTCGCGCATGAATCGGTCGAGCGCAATAATCTTGTCCGCGCGCCAAAAGCTGAATCGCGACATCCTCTCCAGCATTTTGCCCACGAGCGAATCCGCCCGCAGCCAGCCCGCTGCCACCGCCTCGTCCGGGTTCATGTCCATGACCCAATAACAAAATCTTGCCCGCCAGAGTTTTGCCCGCCACGCGCCGATGAACGAAATGAGCGGCGGTGTGGTGAGCGCAACGACAATGTCATATCGCCGCAGAAACAACAGCCTCGCGCAGCAGGAAAAAATGAAGCTGGCAAAATCCGCCGTGCGCCGCCATTTGGCCTGCTTGCCGAAGCGGGTGGAGAACACCCGAAAGATGCGCACCCCGCGCCACGTTTCCTGAGCGGGAAACAATTTTTCAGGGTCGTCATACGCCCGCCGTCCGGTGACAACGGTAACTTCGTGTCCCTTTTCGGCCAGCGCCGCCGCCAGTTCGGCCAAATGCTGCGCCGTCGAGACGACATCAGGATAAAACGTCTGATTAAGCAGAAGGATTTTCAAAAACAAGTCATGGTTTGGACGTGATCAGCCTTTCCAACTCTGCGCGCAAAGCGGCCTCGGCTTCGGCGGCGTTGTCCGGGCCGGTCACGGCGATTTCCAGCGAGCGCTGGCCGGGATTGCGCTGGCCCGCCAGCACCGGGGCGAGGCGGTTGCCGTAGGTCAGCCCCATCGTTTCAAATCCCTGCGCGTTGGCGCGATCATCCCACAGACAGTAAAAGACAAAAAATGGCCGCGGCGCATCCGTCACCTGATACGCGAGAAAGGGCATTCGCAGGCCGTTCACGTCAAACCACTCCTGCGGCGAAATGGCATTTAACGTGTATCCGGCCCCGGTGAGGCAGATTTCCGGCGTGTGGTTTTGCGCGAGATGAATGGCCGTGCGACCGGGCTTCCAGCGCAAAAATACCGCCTGCCACGTCAAATTGCCTTCCTGCCAGGAGGCGCTGCGGCCTTCGTCGTAACGGAGAATCTGCCGGGTCTGTTCCGGCAACGGCAATTCCTTGAACGCGGGATTGTTCACCGGCCACGCGACCGTCCATTGTGCCGCCGCCGGCACATGCGCCTCATGCGAGCGATACCACGCCTCGACGGAAAATTCCGTCAGCAGAATCCACACAGCCAAGGCAAAAGCAGGAATTTGGAAGGCAGAAAGNNATTTCCGTGTTCCACTTTCCACTCTTCAATTTTGCCTTTTGCCTTTTGCCTTTTGCCTTGCAATCCCGCTCCCAGACCCCACAGACAGAAGAAACACGCGATCAGGATGGTCACCCCCGCCGGGTCGTGCCATGACGCGATGGCCGCCACACCTTTCCGCGCCGCCACCCAGACCAGCAGTGACATGCGCGCGAGATTGAAAAGAAACGACAGCGCGAAGCCGGCGAAAACACAAACCACCCGGCGCAGAATGCCCAATGAATAGAATTCGCCAAGGAACAGCGAGATCATCAGCGTTGCCTGGAACGAACGAATGCCGCTGCACGCCTCGTCAATGCCCACCATCCCCGTCGCCACCTCGATGACGTTGCCGTGCGGCATGGCGGGGATGCCGAACCAGCCGAGCAATTCCGCGGTGCAAGCGGTGTCCACGCGGGTCAATCCCTGAATCAACGGCCCTTCAATCGGCGACGGCCAGGGAACGGCCACGAGAAAGAAGCAAACCGGAAAGACAAAGTCTGAAACGCTGAAACGCTCAAACGCTGAAAGCGGACGAGTGAGATCGGAGGGCTGATTTCCGGTTACTGATTTCTGACTTCTGACTTCTGACGTCGGGGGTGCCGAGCCAAGCGCAAGACGAATAAAAATCAAGGTCAATCCGACGATTTCGATGGCCAGCGCCCAACTCATCAGTCGCCAGCCGGGATTTGCCACTTCAATCAGACGCGTCGGGGTGTAGAGCAAGGCGCAGACCGCGAAGAGAAAATAGAGGATGGCAGATGGAAGCTCCCTCTCCGCTCTGGGGAGAGGGCCGGGGTGAGGTGCATTTCCGCTTTTTGCTTTCTGTTTTCTGCTTTCTGCTTTTTGAACCCTTTGCCAGATGAGAAACGCGCACAGAAACGGCACCGCCCAGCCGTAGCTGTATTGCGGGTTCACCGTCCATTCGACGCGCAAGTCGTTGATGAGGTTGAACCAAAGCCACGCGAGCGGCAGGGCGCAAAGCGCCTGCCGAAAAGCTGAAAGCTGAAACACTGAAATGCTAAAATTTGAGGACAAAATCAAAAAATTGAAAACTGAAATCAGATGCCGCTTTTTCCGAGCTTCGACACCATGGTTGTAAAGATCGCGATTAGTTCATTGGTTTCGTGCAGCAATGGATCGAGGATATCACTTTGAATGCCGCAATCGTCACGCAACAATTCGAGCCAGAGTTGCGATTCGTCCGCCTCCTGCAACAAAGTGCTTGGTTCGTTGCCGCAATTCTTCACTCAATCGCATATTTTCGCTTTCAGCATTTCAGCTTTGTGTTTGTTAAGATATCAGTTTGTCGGCGTTTTGGAACCCTTCCGATTTCGGAGTTTCAGTTTGTCAGCTTGTCAGCGTTTCAGAATGGAGCGACTCCATAACACACCCAATAGCCGAGCAGTTTCGTGTATTCCGATTTGACAAAACTGCTGATGCCTTTGGGGCGCCACTCGGCCTGCGGATAACCGAAATAGGACGGGCGCGAATAGAATTTGATGTCTGGCGCATAATGCTCAAAGCACGTCAGCGCCCGCCGCGAATGATACCAACTCGTCACGATGATGACGCGATGCGCGCCCATTTGCCGCAGGAGCGGCATGGAAAATTCCGCGTTCTCCCGGGTCGAGTGCGAATTGGGTTCCAAAACGATGTCAGCATTGGCCACACCTTCCTCCTCCAGCAGCTTCCCATTTGATGCGCAGTCGCCAAATCCGCTTACCAAAATTCTGGGCGCATCGCCCTGCTTGAATAATTCCGCCGCGCGTGCTGCTCGTTCCGTGCCACTGCTGCCTCCCAAAACCACCAGCACATCCGCCTTCACCGGCCCGCTGTCCACGGTCAGGACTTGTTGCGGGAAAGACCAGGCGACCAGTGCCAACAGCACGACCAGCGCATCAAGGGCCAGAAAGATTTTCAGGATTTTATGGCGACGCCACATTGCACTATATCCTTGTTTCCGCCTTCCCCGGCTTTGTCGTCACAAATGGCCCAAGACACAGCACGTCCATGTCCGTGCGCACGAAACAGTCCACCGCCTGCTGCGGCGTGTCCACAATCGGTTCGTTCTCATTGAAGCTCGTGTTGAGCACGACCGGCGTGCCGCTTTTTTGTGAAAACGTTTTTATCAAATCGTAATACAGCGCGTTCTGCGATTGCTTCACCGTGTGCAAACGGCCAGTGGCGTCTTCATGGCAAACGGCTGCGAGCGCCGCGCGCTTGTCCGATTTGATCTTCACGACGTGCATCATGAACGGGCTTTCCACTGTCTGTTCAAAATAGTTGCCAACTTCCTCGGCGAGAATTGTCGGCGCAAACGGGCGGAACGCCTCCCGCCGTTTGATTTTCCGGTTGATCAACTCCTTCATGCCCGGCCAGCCGGGATGCGCGAGAATGGAGCGGTTGCCCAAAGCGCGCGGCCCCCACTCGCCGCGGCCCTGATACCAGCCGGTGACGTGGCCGGAATTCAAATGCGCCGCCGCGCGCTCCAGCAAACCAGCCCGGTCAAATTTTTCAAACTTCAAATTGGCCTTGCACAGGGCGTCTTCCATTTCCTTTTCCGGATGTTCCGGCCCCCAATAAGCATGGTCAATCATTCCGGCGCGCGGTTTGTTGAGAACGGAATTCCAGACGTAAAGCGCTGCGCCGATGGCCGTGCCGTCATCCGATGCCGCGCATTGAATGTAGCTTTTGCGGAACGGCGTCTCGCGCAGGATGCGCGAGTTGCAGACTCCGTTGAGCGCACAGCCGCCGGCGGTGACGANNCCGGCGAACCAGTTCCTCCGAATACAGCGGCGGCAAAATGATTTCACCGTGTTCATCCACGCATTCCTCCAGGTTTTTCCCCAAGGGCCGGAAGAAACGCGGGTTGAGCCGGAAACCGCCGCGCCCGTTGGTCAGGACGAGTTCGCGCATCAGTTCCAGATAAACCGGCTGGCCATAGGCTGCCAGTCCCATGACCTTGTATTCCTCGCCGAATTTGTCGAACCCGATGAACTGGCAGAGCGCCGTGTAAAAAAAACCCAGCGAATGCGGCACGTGGACGCGATCCAGAATTTCAATCCGGTTGCCCCGGCAGTGCGCGAACATTGCCGAGGTGAAATCGCCGGAACCATCGTAGGAAAACCCGGCGGCCTCGTCGAAATCGCTCGCGTAGTAGGAACTGGCGAGGTGGGCGAGGTGATGCTCGACGCGGACGATTTTGAACTGGCAATCCACCTCGTTCACGCCGCACGCGTTGGCAACGAGTTCCCCGAACCCGCGCATTTTCGAGCGTCGCTGGAAATGCGTCATGACGCCGCGCGCGGATTTGACAGGCGACTGGAGCACGTGCGCCGCTTTTGCGCCGAGGTTCGCGTTGCTGTCGTTGCCGATGGCGACGTAATCCACCTCGCGGATGGTGGCGCCGGCCATGTGCAGGACTTCGGCCACCGCGCGTGCGGGAAATCCGGCGACATGCTTGAGCCGCGCCCCCAACCGCTCCTCAGCGACGGCTGCAACCAGTTTGCCGTCCTTCAACACGCAGGCTGAGGAGTCAGGATGAAACGCGTTTAAGCCAAGAATCAAACTCATAAAATCAAAAATAGAAATTGGGAAAGCAGAAAGCAAAAATTAACAAATCAAAAACCATTGAACCGCGAAGCAACCAAGACACAAAGAACAAAAGCTGCAATCAGCGGCCGCAGCGCTGCTGCTCTCATTTCAGTTTTCAGAATTTCAGCTTTCTGCTTTTGCCTTCCGTCCTCTGACCTCCGACATCTGATTTTCGTGTTCCTTGCATTCTCTAGCGCCTCAACTTATTTTTCCAATTTCCGCCTTCAACTTTTCAGCTTTTCCACAATCATGTTTAGAACGCGGACCGATTCCCGCCCTTCCCCGGCGGGCACCGGCGATTCTGTTCCATTGATGATGCTGTCGGCAAATCCATCAATGATGAAATCATGCGTCGTGCGCAGGGAACCCGTGGCGTAACGAAGACCGCTTACCGCCAGGTTTTTCAAGAGTTGTCCCGTCTCGCTCAAGAGCGACATTCCGATTGACGCGGGTTTGAGCCTTTCGCGCCGATATTTCACCAGGCTCATCGCTTCCAAATCAACCAGCAACGTCGCGTTTTCCCCTAAAATTTCCACGCGCGCCATCCATTGCTTCGTTGCGTAGGACAGCGTCACTGAACTCGCGGCCTTTTCCCCGACCAGGTCAATGCGGTAATCCTCAAATGGCGACCAAGGATATTCCATCAGCTTCATCGCGTTGACCGAGACGTGGCGGATGGGATTGATGAATGCAAGTGTCATGTAGATGATATGCGGGCCGGTTTCACCGATCACGCCGCCGGGCAATTTGTTCGCCCAATGCTCCGGTTGGGAGGTAATATAATCCGTTGGCGTGGACAAAAAGATACGCATGCCGCGAAACGCGCCGATGGCTCCGTCACGAACAAGTTTCCGCGCCTCGATGAACGGGTAGTAAAACAAATCACTATGGGCCACACAGACCTTGACCTTGTTTTCGCGGGCGGCGGCGATGATGGCGTCGCATTCCTCCACGCTTTGAGCCATCGGTTTTTCAATGAGCGCATGGCTGCCCGCCTGCATGACTTGAATGGCAAGTTTCGCGTGCGTCTTCGGCGGCGTGCAGATGTCCACAATGTCCGGTTTTTCCCTGGCCAGCATCTCGCCCACGTCGGCGTATGCAGTCGGGATGCCGGCGGCGGACGCCGCCTGCCGGGCAGCCTCGATGTTCACGTCACAAAGGGCGGCCAGATGCACCTTTTCCCGGTGTTTGTGAAAAGCGGGGATATGTTTTAGCTTGGCAATCAAACCCGACCCGATGATGGCGGCTTTTAATTTTTTCATGTTTGGTGGTTCTTCAGAGGTTGTTGAGATTTGTTGTCTGCTTTGCGAAACAGGAGGAAGACAAGCGCCGTCTTGCTTGCGCGGCTTTTGTCCTGGGCTATCACTTCAAAACGCGCCCGGTTGCCAATGGCAAACCATTCGTCCAATGGCATGCAATTTCGCGAGCATTGCAAATAGGTCGCATAAGAGTTGAGTCTTTGGATTCGATTGAGAACGGGCATTTTAACCGCCATGGCCGCCATTGGGCGGAGAAATTTTTCCAGCTTTCTGGCGAAGTGCTGGCTATTAGGCACGGTGGCGATCAAGAAACCGCCCGGTTTTAGAACCCGCCATAATGCGGCAAACGCAATTTCGATGTTGGCAAGATATTCAAAAACGCTAGAAGCCGTGATGGCGTCAAAGGTGTTGACCGCAAAGGGCAATTCCCGCCAGCCGGCCTGCAGCAATTCCCAAGTTACCGATGCCTTCGGATTTATCTTTGCGGCCCATGCAATCATCTCGTGTGAAATGTCGCAGGCTGACAGCGCATAGCCGCAGGCGCTCAAATGACGGGCGATATCTCCGGTGCCGCAGCCAAAATCCAACACGGCTGCCGGTGGCTTCAACAACTCCGACAGTTGTTTCTCGAAGGCGTGTAACCTCGGACGCAAGGCTCCCTGTGGCCCATATTTCCGGCTCCAAGTGGCGGCCTTTTGGTCGAATAAAAGCTTAACTTCGGCGTGTTTTTTGAAGCGGGTTTCGGCCTCCTCTCCGGTCAGCCGGGCGAATGGCTTGGAAAATGTTGCGCCCGCCTGATAAAACTCCACGCAGGCAGGAACACTCGTGCCGCCGGACAGCCACTCGTAAACCGCGTTGATATCGCTTGATACGGTTCGCAGTGAATAACGATCACGAACCAGCCGTTCGCCGGCATCGCCCATTTTGCGGCGTGCGACCGCATCAAGGCTGAACACCTCATGCAATGCCCGGCTTATTTCGGTCTCTGTATTATCCACAAACCAACCACACCCATGCTCTTCCAAATCCCTCCACGGCGTGTGACAAGTGGTGATGACCGGCGCCCCGTGCGCCAGCGCCTCGGCAACCACGTTCCCAAAATTCTCGCTGCTGGTCGGCAACACGTAACAACGGGCATGAGTGAACAGCCAGCTTTTTTGCAACTCATCAACGTGGCCCGCCCAAAGGCATTGGTTGGCAATCCCAAGCTGAGCGGCAAGTTGGCGGCACTCATCAACGTAGGGTTCCTCCCCGCTTCCCGCAATCACCAGCATCCAATCTTCCGATTCCCGATTTCCAATTTCCGATTTTCGATTCATTGCCCAGGAACGAATGAGAAGATCCAGTCCCTTCTTGGGATGGATTCGTGACAAAAAGAGAATAAATGGACGCCCGCGCAATTCCGGTGACAGGCTCGATTGAATTTCTGATTTCTGATTTCTGATTTCTGATTTTCTCCGGTCAACCTCCTCCAAATCCACGCCGACGGGAATCACCGCCATCGGCGTTTTGAACCCCAGCTTGCGAATAGATTCCGCCTCCTGCGGCGAATTGACATGCAAACAGGCCGCTTCACGTAAAATGCGATCTTGATACCACCAACGGGCGATTCGTTTGGTGAACCACTTCTGACGGAGACTCCACGGGTCATACATGCCCTGCATTTCCAAAACATAGGGCCGGTTGCGGCGGCACGCTTCAACCGCGCCATAATGCACGGCCTGCAACCACACACCGTGCAGATGGTATATGTCCGGCGGCTCCGCCAGCCGCAACTGGCGGCGCATTTCAGCGGAACGCCCCAGTTTTACCGGCCATTCCACCCGAAACACGTGCATTTCAACCGGCGGCGGCAACCGGACGGCGGGGGAAAAATTGGGGAATCCTTCCAATGTCCACACGCTGACCTCATGTCCGGCCGCCACTTGACCCCGGCAATAATTGGCCAGAGACCGGGTCGGGCCGCCGTTTTCTATCGAGAAGCCGAACTGTATGTGCTCAATCTTCACAGCAATAAGAACTTAAAAGGTGAAACGCTGGCAAATTGAAATAATTTCTAAATCCGGTATTCTCTCTTCGCCGTTTCAACTTCCTCGTGCGTCGGCAAGTTCCTCATAGATTGCGGCATATTGCTCGGCAATGGCTTTGGGCGTGAACCGTTTCACATTTTCAAAACCTGCCTGAATCAAACTTTCCCGATAAGCTGCGTCTTTCCATACCCGTAAGACGCTGCCAGAAAGGCGCGCGGTTCCTTTGTTTGCTTTCTGCTTTCTGCTTTCAAAATTTCAACTTTTCAGTGTGTCAGCTTTTTTGCTTTGCCATCACCTCAACGCACGCCTCATATACCTGCTCCACCTGAATCCCTCGCAAACATTGAAGCTCCTTGTCGCAAATTTCCAATCCACAACCGGAACAAGGCACATCGAATCGCAGCACTTTGTGACCACTGCCGTAAGGCTCCCAAATTCCCGGCCAATCACGGGCGGAGAATATGGCAACGCATGGTATGCCTACCGCCGCCGCCAGATGCATCGCGCCCGTGTCATTCCCCAGGTAAAACCGCGCGCCCTCCATGAGTGCGGCGGATTCTCTCACGCACAATTCGCCTGCCGCGCACAAACCGGTTTCCCATTGAGCCAGCATCTGCTTTCCAACTTCGCGGTCTTCAGCGCCGCCGATGATGACGGGAAAAATCCCATGCTTGTCCATCAACAGCCGCACCACCTCGATGTAGCGATCCAGCGGCCAGAGCTTCGCGGTATATTTTGCCCCGGCACAAATCGCCACCCAGCCATCTGGCCCGGGCCGGGCACCGGCCTTTTGCCGCCACCAATCCCTGGCCCGCTGGCGCTCGGCCTCCGTGATGCCCAAATCCAGGCAACCCTGTCCGGGCACCGGCACCGGCAATCCATCCCGCCTCAGCCGTTCCAGCAACGCGTCGGCCTCCTTGGGCTGTGGCGTCAGGGTTCCATCGAATGATTTCGGGAGGAGGTCTTCGGCAAATCCATTGAACGCCAGCAACCGCTTGATCCCGGTCGAGCGGAAAAAAATCCTGTCGCGCAGCCGCTGTCTCTTGGTCCGCCCGCTCGGCGCCAGATAGACCAAAGTGTCGAATCCTTGTTTCCGCAGTTGCCGGATTTGCCGCCAAGCCGCAAAAAAATTCTTGGCGGACGCACCTCCCGGATATTTCTCAAAGCCATCCACCAGGCCGGTAGGGGGCAGGACGGTTTCCGGCGGCAGGTGTGTTTTCCTGGCGGGGATTTCGCTCAATACGACAATCCGGGCGTCGGGAAATTGCTGTCGCAACAGCCACAGGCTGGGCAGTGCGGCAACTGTGTCGCCGATCTGGCCAATGCGAAATACCAGTAAACCTTTTATTCTTTGCCTCACTTTGGCATTGTCCGCGCAAACTTCTTATTGGATCAAAGACACTTTCCAACAGTGGAAAGAAAGTCGCCCTTGACTAGGCATTCGCTCTCCGATTTGGGCAAACAGTCGTTCAATACTGACGTAACCGGGAAACGGTTTTCGCTGAAAATGCGTTACTTGAATTATTTCTATTTTGGAAAACGCACTCATGTTGAAGCCGGTTCGTTATTCAGCTGGCAACGATGGAATTGGAAACGCCGACAGCGACGCGCCTGTCCTACTCTCAGCAGCGGCGCCAGAGTTTCATCAGCCCTTGTGAGCCGAAGGTTTGCGACGAGTCCTTTTTGACGGGCTGACAACCCCTCCGTAAGCCAGTTTCAACAGCACATAAAGAGCGATGGAAAGCAGAAAGACACTGCCAATCATCAAGGCAAATGATGATTCTTGAAAAAAGAGGACGAACACCAAGGACGTCCCATATACGAATTCAACCGGATTCATCTGCGGCCGATTAAACAGTTGGTTGAGAAACGCCAGCAAAAGGCCAAACATCCCCATTCCCAACAGAATTCCCCAGGTTCCAAAATTGGCGTAAAGTTCAACGATCCAGGGAAGATTCAGTGAAGTCGTATTATCCCCTGGATCAAGAAACCCGTAACGCTGCCCAAATTGGTTGCCGGTAAGCTCCTCGGGCTTGTCGGGCCAAAGAAAGCGGGGAATGAATTTGGTGAACAGGCTGCGGTAAGTGTATCCCCCCCAGTAAGGTATCGAGCTTGGTGTCATGCTCACTACACGGGACAAAAAATTAATCATTGAAAGGCGGTTTGCCAACCCGCCAAACATATTGATATGGTCTTCGCTTGGTGACCCATACTGGGCAGGAAAGTAGTAATTTTCAGCCAGTTGGGCAAGCAGTCTTGCCCGTTCAACGGTTGAGGGGCTGCTTTGGTCTCCTCCAAGCCACGTCAACTGACGAAACTCTAACTTGACTGGACTTAGCACAATCAAAAAACCGAGGGACAGAACGGCCAGTATGACCGCCAGTCTTGGGCGGTAGCGAAACGCAACCAAAGCCAAAAACAAACCAAAAACAATGGTGCTGGATAGCAACCCAGTCGTGGTGAGGAATAGTAATTCAAACACCAATCCCGCCGGCACCAGCAGATATTTCTCAATCATGGACAAACGTTTAGCCAGCCACAGGACCAGAATCAGGCCCCAACCCAAAAACCCCACCGGCCCGGCGAACTGCCCCAGCGAGGGAATCGAATTCAGCACTGGCAGGACATTGAAACTCCAATGCAGAACCAAACATCCCCATAAAAAACACCGCAGCTTGAAAGAACCACCATCCCACGGAATCTGAACATGACGTGTTCCGCGCCAAACGATCCGCTCGCCAGCNNATATTTAATTGCTGTTCCTGTAGATGGCCCGTAAAAAGAGGGAGGCCAAAACTGAAAGTGTAATACAGACCCACCAGCGGCAGAAAAGGCAGGGGAGGCCGCCGGACTTCGAGAAGGTAGATGAGCGACGGAATGCATCCCAGCCCAATAATCGTGAGGGCAAGCAATGTTTGCTCTTGTGACAGTTCGGCAGGACGAGACCAGTAAAGCAAGGACAAACCGACGACCAGCAGAACCAGAAGCGGAACAAACCCGCGACGTAAGTTGATTTGGCTGACGGCAATCCCCCGTTGGGATTTGTTCGTTGCTTCATGCGGCCGGCTCTTCCGGTTCCGACGAGTGGGTTTCGCCATCTCCGGGAGAACACTCGATTGTATTTCTCCATTCATTGCTGATTCATGCTAAATCATTCAAAATTGTTTGTAAACGGCCGGCATAGGTGTGCCGGTTGGGCTGGCAAATGCGTTGGAACACTTTTCCGCCCAGCGCGCGGGCGCGTTCCGGTTGAGCACACAGTGATTTCACTTTGGTGATCATATCCTCCATAGTTGTGTAATACTCGACACAAACGCCATCTTCTCCAAACAGCTCGCGATGTTCAAGCGTATCCTCGGCCACTAGGCACGCCCCCATGGCGGGCAGTTCCAAACTGCGCATGGCATTGCCATCGCGATTGGCCTTGCGCACCATGCCGATGTTGACGGTTGCGCCACCCACGGCCAGGCGCAATTCCCGGCCATAAACAAAGCCTCTGCAAAATCGCCGCAATTCCGCTTTTCGATCCCAATACCCGCCGTATAAATTCAATTTGAAGCCCGCTCGTGCCAGTGCCAGCGCAACAGGAAACCTGTCGGAATCCGCCCCGCCAATGATTGCGATATCACATTCAAAACGCTCCCTTTCTTCAGCGGTCTTGGGCATTTCCGGGAAGTGCAGCTCCGGATTGTAGCCAAACGGCAGATACGCCACCTGTTTGCAGCTGTGCCGCCGCAAATCCTCAAGATTGGCCCGGCGTGGCGACCAGATGACGTCATATTCGCGCAGGGCTGGCCAGAAAAACTTCGCTCCATTGGCCGGGTTCCACGGGTCATCCGTCAGATAATTGGCGCGATGAATTCCCATTCCGCCGATTACTTTCAATGCGCCGGCGTCAGGCGCGGAAATGCCCGTCACCAGCAAAATATGCGGTTCCCGCTCCCGACAGATTGCCACGAGCCTTTGGCTGAATCGTCCCAAATACGCCGGGCGTTTGCCCCAGGCACGATGGAAAAAACGGTTGACCCAAACATTCCGGCTGTGCGCTTCACGAACGTCCAGTAGCGTCGCTTCCAAACCAAGTTGTCTGGCGGCTGACAGGAAGTGAGCGCCAATATGATGCTCTTCCGGGTTGCCCACGATCAATAAACGGCAAGTGCTGTTAGAGTCCATTTTTATTCAGACAAACAAAATCAAGTGCCGCCAATAGTCCTCTCAAATCCGCTTCAAAATCCCAACTATTGATAATGTTCAGACTTCGCCGCCCCATTTCTCTCAAATCACTTCCATTAAAAGCTTCGGCCAGACACCGGGATAACGCCGCTACGTTTCCATGCGGATAAATCCAGCCGTTGACGCCATGTTGCACCAAGTCAGGAGCGGCTCCGACACGGTCAGACACAATCACCGGTTTGCCCGCGTTCATCACTTCATTCACCACCAAACCCCACGGTTCATGATGCGACGGCAAAACAAATACATCACAAAGATCATAAAATGCCGGCAACTCCGACTGGTTGCGAAAGCCAAGGAACCGCACATCGTTTCCTTTCAGCGTCCTTGCTTGTTTTTCTAAATCCGGTCGCAACGGTCCATCGCCTACGAACAGCAAATAGGGCTTCCCGCCATCTTCCATCTTCCATCTTCCATCCTCTGCCCTCTGACTACTGACTACTGACTTCTGACTTCTGCCCCTTGCTTCCAAATACGCCGCCACCAAATCTCCCGGCGCTTTCACCGGAATAAACTTGGCCGCAAAAAGAATAATTTTGCGCCCCGGTTCCAAACCCAGTTCGCGGCGAAATACCTCTCTTCGCACAGCCGCTTCCCGGCAGCGCGCTTGAAACCAGCCATTGTCCACCGCGTAAGGCATGGGAAAAAGCTTTTCCTCCGGCACGCCAAAGCCCCGGTAAAATTTCTGGTTTAGCGAGCCGATGCAGAGATACCCCCCGACGCGCTGGAACAGGCGGCGGCAGAACGCATCCCGCAACCGGCGGCGCAGCGTTCGGTTTGGGTGCGGATCGGGCGCGGACTCTCCGCGCAGTAAAACCGGCAGACCCAGCGTATGCGCGGCTCTGATTGCCTGGCGCAAACCGACATGTGCCCAGCCATGCATCCATACGGCGTCAAAGTGCCCCGCCTGCAATCGCTCTTTAAGTCGTCGAACCGGCCACCACGACCGCAACGGCGTTGAACGACCTATCACCCAGCGCGGCAGAACCTCCCAATCATATCCATCCGTCAGATTCACATCCCATTTGAAGGTTTTGCCGAAAGCAGTTTCGTGATGGGCATGGAGGGAGAAATCACTCAAAAAAAAGACCCGCAAATCAATCTCGCCGTTTGTCTCAATGAGCCGCAGCAAAGGCGCTTGATACTGGATTGGATGCGTGACGATGTAGGCTAGGCGAAACATCAATGGAGGCGGATGGCACGGATGTTTTTTTGGAGCAGCTCTGGCCATTGCTGTGCTGGACCAATCGCAGGACCTTCATAAAACATTTTATTGACCGAATCGGGCCGTATAGGCTTTTGAATGTGATCCGGATGCATGATGATGGCGCAATCGCCTAGAAAGCCGGCCCAATATCCGAACGTGCTGCTGGCGGATGTCACCAAAACGTCGCTGGCCGCCATCGAAAGCATGTCAGCAACAGCCGTTTGTTTTGTTGCCAGGCTGACAGCGGGCAATGATAATAATTCCGCTAATTGTTGAGCCGTTCCTTCGCTGAAAACTGTCACCGGCACTTCTGCGCCGTGAATTTCCCGGATTCCGTTTATGATTTTGATGAAATATCCCGGCGGCGTGCGCACAGCGCCGCATTTGGTAAAATCTTCGCCCGGTTTGAGCGGGCGGAAATCCCCCAATCGAACATGCACGCTGATTTGTGTTTTTGGTGCCATTGCCAATTCTTGCCGGCGTGCCGCAGTAACCATTTCAAGTAATGCCTCGCGAATCATTTCCCGGTGCGGCTTCAGATCNNCACTTCTTTGACCGGTCGAAAATAATTCCAATAAAGCCGCAAATCGCCGCCACGCAAAACAGGCGACAGTTGAAATTTTGTCCAACCTGTGACCACCAACGGGAGATGGTTGAGCCTCGCAAAAACCAGCGCCCTGGCCCAGACAAAAAGTTTGTTACCCAACCCGGAGTTGGAGAGCTTGCAGTGACAATACGCAAATTTGTTTGTGTTAATGAACGTATGGTTCATACCGGCTTGCGACAGCAAAAACACGCCACTGGATCTTTCACCGAGGCGATGTCATGTTCAGAAATAAGCGGTTTTGGCGATGGTGTAAGGATGCAAGAATCTACAAGGTGCCAGTCCCGGAACAAATCTAACGCCTGTTGAATTGTGAAACGCCGATTGGCGTTAAACTCCAGCACCTCTGCCAAACCGACCGGCACGCTGTAAACAACAATGCCCCCCGGTGCGATCACTCTTCGAATTTCGAGGGCAGCATCATTTGTCCCGATCGGATTTATAGGATCGCCATAGCGACCCAGTCCAATGTGTTCCAAAACGCACATTGTGGTTAGACATGGCACTTCGTTATCCTTGTATGGCAGATTCAAAACAGATCCAGCCTTGCATTCCAGTCCTTCAAGCTCACATTGCATGGGCCTTATATCAACGGAATGCCACTGCGCAAATTGGGAAAGAATGCCGACCAGAAGAACCGTTGAGCCGACATCAACCCCCCATTCCGGCTTTTCTCGAAATACTTGCCGGGCGGCCCAGCAATCTTGGTAAAAATAAACACCATGTGCTGATTGCGCTGATTGGCGGTCATTCATGCAGGGATAAAAGCGCAAAGGCACGCGCTTCCCTGTCAGTTTCTGTTCTGAACGCCGGTATTCGTTCAACTCACGAAGAAAACGTGGAACTTGGATCAACAATTGTGGATGGGTGGCAAGCTGTTTGATGGATCCCAAGCTGATATATTGTCTTATGGATTTCATTTTAAGAATAGTCCATTGGATATTGAATCCGCTTACAATTGATTGATTACTGGCGCGAACTGGCTTTCATAATTCCACTCGCTCAAGATGCGTTGCCGCCCCCGCTCACCCATTTCGCGGGTTTCCTTGGGATGCTCTGCAAACCAACGCAAGGCCTTCGCGATGCTCTCCTGATCGGCTGGATTGCAGGCCAGTCCATAACCTGGCTCCACAAACATCTTTCTCCAATCCGGCAGATCGGATACCAGCAGTGCCAGTCCGCAGGCCAGATAATCAAATGGCTTCATTGAAGCGCCCGTCATGGCCCGTTCGTTCAGGTCACCGCCGTGCATCGGCATAAAGGCCAGACCGACATGCGCCTGGCTGGAGGTCGTTAGAAGGTCGGCTCGTAGTGGAATCGGGGCCAGGCGATGGAACCGGTCAATCACTCCCAACCGCACCGCCTCTTCTTTCAAGAGCTGGCCATAAGCAAGGTTTCCAGTTGTTTCAAAGCCTGCCACGAACAGTTCCACCGGCGAGGAGACAACCGCCATGGCCTGAATTAGACTGACTGGCGTGCGAGTGGGAACGATAGATCCCTGATAGAAGAGCTTTAATGGTTCACTGGAACTGCGGTTTCCTTCCACAATCACTTCACTCTGTGCGGGCGTATTCCACACGCAATAAATGGGTCGGGTGGTTCCCGTCGTTTGCCTAAACACCTCAACACGCTGTTCGTTTGGCAATATGCACAAGGCCGCCCGCCGCGCCAATTTCTTTCGACACCACAAAATAAAACGCTGGAATCCTGATGCCGGAGGTCTGAAGTCGGAGGTCGGAGATCTGTCGTCCGTCGTCTGTCGTCCGTCGTCCGCCTTCCGCTCTCTGTTTTGCTCTTTCAGCTTTTCAGGTTTCAGCGTTTCTGCTTTTTGACTTTCTACTTTCTGCTTTCTGCTTTCTACATTTTCGTCGCTTGGACTGTCATGTTCATGGTAAAGCACGCGCACACCCGGCAGAAAACTCAACGCCAGCGCAATCGGACAAATCAGCGAATCCGAAGCATAGACCCAACGCGGACGCCAGCGCAGCACGTTCCAAGCAGTCCAAAACCCAAAGGCCAGGTAGTGAAGTTTCTGTAGGAGGCCCGGACGAGAGAAGCGCCATTGACGCACCTCGATGTTCGGATACGACGGAAGCCGGAATTGGTCCGCAACACCAAGCGCTCCGATTGCAAGGAACCGCACACGCCAACCTTTGTCCGCCAGAATCCGCGCGCTGTTCTGCAACGGAGAATAGGGAGCCGGATTGGTATATTGAACGTAAAGAATGCGTTTACCCAACATAGTGACTTCTTTTACCCTTACTATTCAGAACGATTTGGCTTTCTGGCGAAAATGTGTATCGAAAATGGGGTCTTGGGATTCGGACGGTCCAAGGCCAAGGCAATTGGCCAGAACAGCACAAAGGCAGGGAGAGCTAGCGCATCACCACACCGGATGCGAATCGTCCGTATGACGCTGTCGAAAGCGGTTACAATGCTGCCGCCTATTCCCAGATGAGTTTCAATGACAAAGCCAGCCGGCTCAAGCAGCTTGCGATAGGATGCCAGCGTGTAACCATCCCGCACATGGCCTCCATCCTCGGCGGCATTCACTCGACCCCGGTTGTGTTCGGGATGCGCCGCATTGGGACAACACAGTTGCAAAACACCGCCGGGACGAAGCAAATCCCAAAAAAGACGGACCATTCCCTGGTCATCTCGGATGTGCTCCAGGGTTTCCAGACAAATAATCTGGTCAAACTGCCTGCCCAAACCCCGCAGTTGATAGGCGTTGAGACACTTGAAAGTGATTTTTTCCCGTCGCGATTCAAAAAAAGACTCTGCTTTGTCCACTTGTCCCTGATCCATGCTAATAGCAGTGACATCGTTTCCCTTGCGCGCAGCCGCCAAACTAAATGCTCCGTTGCCGAACCCCACGTCCAATGTCTCAATGGGTCCAGACAAAAAAAGTGGCGGCAACCAGCGATAGCGAGTGCGCGTGTGCAGATCCAAGCCTGGAAACAACAAACGCTTTAGGCATTTTTTAATATTCATACCGGGGGAAATGATCAGCTCAATTGGAACAACGACTCCTTATTTCGGTGTCGTATCGTGTTCCATAGGCGCGCCAGGAGAGGTGGTCACGCCCCTCGCCCAGAATATCCCGCACGCCGGTCTGCGTGCCGGCCTTGGCTAGCGCCTGCCCAATGCCATGCCGCAAAGCTGCGACGTCTCCACCAGGAACAACTGTGACCCAGGACGGGTCTTCCAAAAATTCTGCCAAATCCTCCCCGCCCGTGCGGTTAGTGCAGACCAGCGGCAGGCCGCAACCAAGAGCTTGGGCCAATACTACGCCAAATCCGTCTTCGCGCGAGGGAAGCACAAAGACATCGGCTTGTGCATAAACTCCGGCCAGGTTTGATTGAGGCACAAACCCGCACGATTCAAAGTTGGCCAGCTTCGGCAAAGGTGCATCTCCCGTTGCTCCAACATGAATCAACCGCCACGGCTGGCCTTCCACCGCTTTGGCCAGCACATCACAACCCTTGCGCAAAGACCAACTCCCGGCAAAGACCAACGTTGGAATTTTATTCCCCGGTTTGGGTGTCGGTGGAAACATCGTCAAATCCACGCCGTAGGGATTGCGGAATAGTTTTACCTTCGGAAAACCCCGTTCCAAGAAACTGCGCTCCACATGACGTGAAGGGATGGAAATCACATCGGCGAATTCATAGCCCCACAATTCGCGGCGCACATTGAACTCAGGCACTGCGGGCTTGGGCATGCCCGGTATGGCTTCCAGAATTTCCTTTTGCGAGAGGATATGGCGGCTGCCGCGTTCCAGAAAGACCTTCGCGCCATATTTTCCCCGCGCCACCTGCGCACTCTTCACGCAAAGCCCCGACATGCCGATGAACACATCGCA
>PLZL01000411.1:4294-5140 GCA_003152145.1 Limisphaerales bacterium | reverse complement strand
TGCCGCAGCGAACGAACCAAACGTGAGCAGTCCCGCGGAGATGGTCACGTTGATGGCTTACTACCAGACTTTCGTCAATGCGGTTCGCGGCGTCGGCGGCAATAACACCAACCGATGGCTGGTGCTGCAAGGCGGCGGGGACACGTCGTGGTTGAATTCGCTGCCGACGGACTCAACCCCCAATCGTCTTATGGTCGAATATCATTGCTACACGCCTTCTCTGTTCACGATTTTTCAAAGCGATCAATCGTGGGGCAATGCGATTTACTTCTGGGGGCCGGCTTACCATTATTCCGGGGACCCAACCCGTAACGCAGGCCAGCCCGAGGAAGGTGCCATAGACTCGGGATTCCAACAACTGACCGACCAGTATGTCAGCAAGGGCATACCTGTGATGGTGGGCGAATTCGGGGCTGGGCCGAAGTCGTTCATTGCGGCCACAAACGCCACGGAGGCAGCTTGGAATACTGCTTCGGTGCATTATTGGGGCAAGTATGTGGCCGAATCTGCCCGTGTCCACGGACTGAGTCCGTTTTATTGGAGCACCCCTGGCAGTATATTCGACTGGACCACGGGCGCGATCACTGACTCGCAAGGTGTTTCTGTGTTGACCGGTGGAGCCGCGCCTCCGCCACCGACGAACGGCGCTCCTTACGCCGCTTCTGGTCTCACCGCGACGGCCAGCAACACCAATGTTAATTTGTCTTGGACTGCCGGCAGCGGAGCCACCAGCTACAATCTCTACCGGGCAGCGGAATCCGGTTACGAGGGCACCAATCCCGTCGTCACCGGCATCACCGGCACGGCTTATACCGATACCAATCTCAACAGCGGCACCACCTATTA
>PLZL01000411.1:0-4258 GCA_003152145.1 Limisphaerales bacterium | reverse complement strand
TGAACTTCAACAGCACGGCAGCGGGATCATCGTCCGCGCATGTGCAAAACGTGGTTGTCCCAGCCGGCACGAACATTACCTTCCGTGTCTGGATTCCGGGCGGCAGCAAGGTCACCACGCTCGAGCCTTATCTGCAGGACTACAACTGGACCTGGACCAGTGGCTGGTATGGAAATCTGACCGCCAACGCATGGAACACGATCAGCTTGACGGTGCCGCAAACCGCCATAGCGCCATTTCAGATCCTTGGCATTAGATTCACGACCGCCGCCGCCTGGTCAGGCACCTGCTACATCGATTCCGTCGCCTGGCCGGTCAACGCGCCGCCGACCCTGTCCCCCATCAACAACCAGACCGTTAACGTCGGCCAGACGGTTGCCTTCACCGCCAGCGCCATGGACTCCGACCAATCGCCGCAGACGCTGACCTTCACGCTGCTTGCTGGCGCGTCCAACGCGACGCTGAACACCAATAGCGGCGCGTTCAGCTTCCGCCCGCTCGTCATGCAGGCGAACTCGACGAATAGCTTCACCCTGAAAGTTTCCGACACCGGCTCGCCCGGCATGAGCGCTACGCAAAGCTTTTCCGTCATCGTCAATCCGCTGTCCGCGCCGGGCATCAGCAACATTTCAGACGCGAGTGGGCAGTTCAGCTTCAGCGTCAGCGGCCAGAGCGGGCCTGACTACGCGATTGAAACTTCGACCAATCTCACACAATGGAGCAACGCATTTACCACCAATTCACCCGGGTTGCCGTTTAACTGGGCGGTCGCCGCTACCAACTCGCCGGGCCGTTTCTACCGCATTAAGCTCGGCCCGCCGCTGCCGTGAGTGATTGAATCCAGACTTACTTTATTCAAAAATAAGAGACTATGAACCGAACCCAATTGACCAGATTAGCACCGGGCTTTTCGCTCGTAACAGCGTTGTTCGCATTCGCACAATCTCTGATCGCCAGAAGGATCATAAGAATGAAAATCATTCCCGTTTTTCGCACTCTTATTGCCGCTGCCTGCGCCGCGTTGCTGGCCGTGCAACTTGCCGCCGCCGAATCGCCGCGCGAACACCTTTCCCTCGACGCCGGCTGGAGATTCCATCTCGGCGACGACTGGCCGGATGCGCTGCATCTTGAAAACTCCGGCACCGGTTCCGGGCCGGCGTCGGAAAAGTTTTCCGATTCTTTTTGGCGCGTCGTCAATCTGCCGCACGATTGGGCGGTGGAATTGCCGTTCGACTGGGCCGCCGACGGCAGCCATGGTTTTCATACGCTCGGCGTGAAGTATCCCACGAACAGCATCGCCTGGTATCGCCGCACGTATGATCTGCCGAAGGAAGACGAAGGCAAGCGTATCTGGCTGACCTTCGACGGCGTGTTCCGCGACGCGACGGTGTGGNNCAACGGCTGGTGCGTGCGGCATCACGAGGGCGGTTATTATCCCTTCCGCGAGGACATTACGGACGTGTTGCATTCCGGCGGCAGGAATACCATCGCTGTGCGCGTGGACGCGACGAAGGTCGAAGGCTGGTTTTACGAAGGTGCCGGCATTTATCGCCACGTCTGGCTCGATAAAACCGCGCCGGTTGCCATCGCGCCGGATGGGATCTTTGTTTCACCGCGATTCGAAAACAACACGCCAAAGGGCAATCCTGAAATCCTCGTCGAAGTCCGTCTGTTCAACGCGCTCACCAATGCAGCCAATGCAATCGTGAACTGCGAGATCATTTCGCCCGACGGCAAATCGTTGAAAAAGTTTTCTCAATCGGAAAAGTTGACCAAGAAATCTCAAGGCATCGTAAACCTGAAAACGAAAGTTGCCTCGCCGATCCTCTGGTCGCCGGAGTCGCCGCAACTTTACAAGCTGATCACTACCGTCGCCGGCGCTGGTAAAACTGTTGACCAGAAGGAAACCGTTTTCGGCATTCGCACCGTGGCATTTGATGCGGACAAAGGCTTTTTACTGAACGGCAAGCCTTACGAGATTTATGGCACCTGCAATCACCAGGACCACGCCGGTGTCGGCGTGGCCATTCCCGATGCGTTGCAGGAATTTCGCGTGAAGAAGTTGAAGGAGTTCGGCTGCAACGCCATTCGCACGTCGCACAATCCGCCCACACCGGAGCTGCTCGATGTCTGCGACCGGCTCGGCATGTTGATCATGGACGAAAGCCGCTTGATGGGCAGCGATTCGGTGAACATGCAAAAATGGGACGACCAAATCCGCCGCGACCGCAATCATCCGAGCGTCGCGATCTGGTGCGTCGCCAACGAACAGTTCATGGTGCAGGACACGCCGCAGGCTGGCAACGTCGCGCACACGATGCAGGATTATGTGAAGCAGCTCGATCCGGCACGCCCTATCACCTACGCGTCGCCGGAGGACGACGTGTTCCGCGGCATCAACTCCGTCATCGAAGTGCGCGGCTGGAATTATCACGTCGGCCCGCGCATGGACAAGTATCACGCCGCGCATCCAGACCAGCCGAACGTCGGCACGGAGCAGGCGAGCGTTGTCAGCACGCGCGGCATTTACGACAATGACAGGGAACGCGGTTATGTCACCGCTTACGACATCCGCCGGCAGGGCTGGAGCGATACTGCTGAAAGCTGGTGGAGTTACTTTGCGGAGCGCCCGTGGCTTTCCGGCGCGTTCGTCTGGACCGGTTTCGATTATCGCGGCGAGCCGACGCCGTATTGGTGGCCGTGCATCAACTCGCACTTCGGCATTCTCGACACGTGCGGTTTTCCGAAGGACGTTTTTTGGTATTACCAATCTTGGTGGACGACGAACACCGTGCTGCATCTGCTGCCGCACTGGAACTGGCCCGGAAAAGAAGGCCGGGAAATCCTTGTGCAAGGCTATAGCAATTGCAAGCAGGTGGAGCTGTTCCTGAACGGCGCGTCACTTGGCAGGCAAACGATGAAGCCGAATTCAAAGTTGAGCTGGCAGGTGAAATATGCGCCGGGAACCTTGAGCGCGAAAGGCTATGACGACGCGGGCGAGATGATCGCTGAAACGAAAGTGGAAACAACCGGCAACGCCGCGCAGATTCAACTCACACCGGATCGCAAGACCATCAACGCTGATGGCCAGGATGTGAGCGTGTTCACGGTTTCCGCCGTGGACGCGCAAGGGCGAGTCGTTCCAGTTGCGCAGAACAAAATTAATTTCAACATCGAAGGCGCGGGAACCATTCTCGGCGTGGGCAACGGCGATCCGAGTTGCCACGAGCCGGATGTATTCGTTCCGACCGTGCCCGAGCGCAGTGTTGCCATCAAAGATTGGCGGTGGCAGCTCGCCAAAGTTCCGCACAACCGCAGCACCGTGCCGGAATACGCGAATGATTTTGATGATTCGACCTGGAACAAACTCAATGCCAAAACCAGCGGCGGCGAAGCGACAATCAATACGCCGAACACCACGGCGATTTACCGCGCACATTTCACGCTGACGGAAGAAGATCTGAAGGACGTCGGCGCGCAAGTTTGTTTCTCCGGGTGCGACGACGAGGGTTGGTATTTTGTGAACGGCCAGTTCATCGGCGAATCGCACGACTGGCAGGCGCAGCCGATATTCGACATTAAAAAATTCCTCCACGCCGGCGACAACGTCGTCGCCGTGGGCGTCAACAACGGTGTGGGTTCCGGAGGTTTGAATCCCAACGTGACCGTGAAAATAACCGGGCACGCCGGCTTCCCGCCGTGGTCGCGCAGCCTGTTCAACGGCCTGGCGCAAATCATCGTGCAATCCACAAAGGATGTGGGCGAAATCAAATTAACGGCGATGGCCGACAACCTCACGCCGGCGACGGCATTGGTGCAAACGCAACCCTGCACGCCGCGCCCATCGGTGCCGTGAAATTGAAAATCACATCATTCTGTGTGGTGGCGATGTTTTCCGCGTGTGTTTGCACCGCGCAGCCGTATTACGTTTCGCCGTTGGGTGACGACGCGAATCCCGGCACGCTGGAAAAACCGTTCGCCACACCGCAACGCGCGCAGCAGGCGGTGCGCCAGAAGCACGGTGACATTTTTCTGCGCGGTGGCACCTACTATCTGCCCGCGACACTCGTGTTCAACGCGCAAGATTCCGGCACGAAGGACGCGCCGGTGGTTTTCCAGAATTATCAAGGGCAGAAAGCGGTCATCAGCGGCGGCGTCCAGCTCGAAAAACTGGACTGGCAGCCCTACACGAATGGAATATTCCAGACGCAGGTTCCGGCGGATTTGCCGACCGAGGAAATTTTCGTCAACGGCGAGC
>PLZL01000233.1 GCA_003152145.1 Limisphaerales bacterium | reverse complement strand
TTACGGCCGGTTGAATTACAAGTGGATCGGCCGTGCGGATCGCTTGAAGGACGTGCTCGTGATCAATGTAGGACAGGCTTCCAGCCTGTCTCTGACTTTTTTCAGATGGAGACAGGCGCGACGCCTGTCCTACACTGAATTCATTCAGCAGCCTGATCGCTGCCGCAATTTCCGCCGCCGCGCCGTCACCTTGAACGCGGCACGGCGCGAGAATGATTTCCAGACCCGGATTCCGCCGTCGCACGACGTGCAACACGTCACGAATCGCAGCGCCCGTCGGTGACGTGACCAGGCCGATGCGTTGCGGATATTTCGGCAGTGGCCGTTTCCGTTCCGGCGCGAACAGCCCTTCCGCCGCGAGCTTCTGCTTGAGTTTCTCGAACGCGATTTGAAGCGCGCCGACGCCTTGCAACTCCACCGCGCGCACGATGAGCTGGTATTGCCCGCGCGCCTCATACACTGTCACGTCGCCTTGCAGCAAAACCTTCTGCCCGTCGGCCAGCAATTCGCGATGCGGAACCTTTTCGCGGCTGAACAAAACGCAACTCAACTGCGACGCCGCGTCCTTGAGCGTGAAATAAATGTGGCCGGATGATTGCGCGCGCAGATTCGTGACCTCGCCCGTGACCCAGACGGAACCGACTTGTTTCTCCAACAGCGACCTGATCTGTGCCGTCAATTCCGAGACGGACAAAACCTTGCGGGTCTGCTCCGTCGGGAACAATTCGCCGAAATCCCATTGCGATTTGGTTTTACTCATTAAGATCTGATTCAATTTACAGCGACACCTGCTGCCATTCCGATTGCAGACCGCGCCGCTGGATCCACTCATTCAAAGCCGGACGATCCAACTGTTCCCCGGACACGGCGAGCATGGCTCGGATGTCGCGCAAATGTTTTTCCGCATGACCTTCCCGATAATATTCCAGTTTGCGGACGATGACATATTCCGGCGAAGCCAGCATGACCCGCTCGCCGTCAAACTCAACTGCGCGTTTGCCGCGAAACGCCCACGCGTTCAATTCATCTTTTCCGGTCGTATACAAGTCCGCTTTGAAACCGGTGTCGCGGTGGATGAGATTGAAGTGGCCATTCTGTTCACGCGCCGTCTCCGCCAGCATGGTTTCCACCGGCGGCAGATAAAAATCGTTTGCCGGAAAAACTTCGACCAATCTTTGGATGTCGTTTGGGTTGAGAAACACGACAAATTCCACATCGTGGGTGAGGCGCGGTTCGCCGTAGAAAATTGCCGCCACACTGCCGCTGACCACGTAGCGGATGCCCGCGCGATTCAGCGGACTCACAAACAGCAGAAACAATTCAGGTTCGGGCATGGCTGAAGATCTCGCGCACTTCGTCGTTCAAGCGTTGTTCCGGCCAGTCGGGATGCTGGCTGCGCAATCCCGCCGCTTTCATTTTGCGCGCCGACCAGTAGAGCTGCTCGGCCAGACGCAGCCGGCGTGCGCCGGTCATGGCGCGCAACGCGGCGATCTGTTCGGGACTGGTTTGTTCATCTGCCAGCATGGGGCAATCATGATTCAAATAAAGTGTCCGTGCAAGCTTCGAGCCTTTTGCCTGCGCTTAAACCATCCGACACGGAAATCAAAGCCTGCTCCGCCCGCCGTCCTGGCCGTGATACGTCTGAAAATAAATCATCACTGCCGCCACGACCGCCGCCAGCCCGCCCCAAAACAGCGGCCACGATGTGCCGTGCGTGTTCGCGCAGACGGCGAACCATCCGCCGGCGCCAAGGTAGCCGATGAGATTGCCCACGCCGCCGCTCATCAGCGTCATCAACGCCTGCGCCCGCGCGCGCCACGCCGCGTCCACGCGCTGATCCAGATAGATTTGCGCGGTGATGAACACGAGCGTGAACGACGCGCCGTGCAGCGAGATGCCCAGCAACAGCCACGCCTTCGTGTTCAGCGCGCTCAAGGCGAACCGCAGCACGCCGATGCCCAGGCCGCAGAGAAAAATCCATTTCAACCGCCATTTCAAAATCAGCGCGCCGAGGCTGAACATGGCGATGATTTCCGAGACCTGCCCGAGGCTCATCCATGCGCTCGTGTGCGTCAGGCCGAGGTCGCGCATGTGCGTCGGCGCATACGGATAAAACGCCGCCAGCGGAATGCTGAACAGCGCCACGGTGACGAAGACCACGCGATGATCGCGGTTTCTCAACAGCGCCAGCGCGTCCAGGCCGAACCGCTCGTGCCACGTCAGGTTTTCCACCGATGGGGGCATTTCCAAGGGCGGCAGGAAAAACGTGAACGCCGCGACGAGCAGCCACACCGCCGCGCCGCTGTAGCCCGCCAGCGACGACGTGTCCGCGTTCAGCGCGCTGACCAGCCAGCAGCCGGCCATCCAGCCGAGCGTGGCCATCGCGCGAACCGGGCCATATTCCTTTTTGGCGTCCTCCAGCCGCGCGAAAACAATCGTCGAGACGATGCTCCACGTCGGCGCCGAACACAGCGAGTAAAGCTGGATAAGCGCGAGCACCAGCCACGGGTTCAGCCGGGACTGGATGGCGGCGCTGACCAGCGCGATCGTGACGGCAGAAGCCAGCGCCAGTCCGCGCAGCACCGTCACCGGCGAGACCTGGCGGTCGGCCATCGCGCCGAAAATCAGCGGCGACACAAAGGCCGCCAGCGCAGAAGCCGCAAACGCAAACGGCTTGATGGCGTGCATCCCGTGGGCGTCCAGCACCGTGCCCAGCGGCACCAGCCAGATGCCCATCGCCATCGCCTGGACAAAGAACAGAATGTTCAATTCGGCGTATTCGGCTTTGCGCAACGTCCTTAACATCGGCGCGAAGAATAGACAAACCTGGCAAAATAAAAAGCGCGCAACCACCCGGCTGCGCGCGAACTATTGTTTGACTGAAGCGGCGGATTATTTCTGCAGCTTGGCTTCCCAATCGCGGGATTGGACATCGCCGTTCCGGTTGAATTCGATTTTGCCCTTGATGGAACCGTCCGCCACAGTGCCGGAATATTTGTTCGTCATCGAGTTGCCATTGAATTCGCGCACCACGGTGAATGAAACATCCGCGCCGGTGAGCTTGCCGTCGGTGATGGCTACATCAGCGGCTGGGGCGCCGCCGCGTCCCGGCGCGGACAGCTTTCCTGTCAGTTTGTTGCCTTCCACTTTCAGCACGAGGGTGTTCGTCCGGTCCGGCCCGCCGCCGCGGCCTGCCTGGGTCCAGATATAGGTTCCCGACGGATCCACCTTTTTGTCTTGGGCCTGCGCTTGGGTCAATACGCCCGTCAGCAGAACAGCGCCCATCACGATTTTTGCGAATTTGCTTGTTGTCATGTTTTTTTGTTTGGTTGTTTGGTTAAAGCGGCCCCGCATGCATTCCAAGACCGCATCGGGGAAACTTACCCGAAAAGACCGTTACCGGGCGGGGAAGGTTACACCCTTTGATGAAACCCGCAAACTCAAATCTGCCTTTATCCGCGGGGCAATCCCGAACCCAAGTCTCTTGACCCGGAAGCCCATGGTGCGGGTCTCTTTGCACTCAATCGGTGTTTTTACCGGCTGTTGATTGCATGTTGATAGACACGCACCCAGTCAACCTCGAAGCGGACGGGAAATTTTGTCTGTGATGGATCGCCGCCTTGGTTGCCGCCGATGGCCTGGTTCAGGATGAAATAAACCGGCTCGTGAAAAGGATTGCCCTGGTCCGCGTTGTCGGCAGCGGCGAGATCAAAATGATTCATCAATTTGCCGTCGAGCAACAGGTCAATTTTCTTTTCGTCCCAATCCATCGTCCAGACGTGAAATTTCTTCGACCACGCATCGCCGCCGAGTTCGGCGATGGATTTTCTGGGGGAAGACCATTGCGCTCTTCCATTGCGACTGTAGGCGACGTTGGCCAAAACAACATTCGTGTAGAATTCCATGATGTCCACCTCGCCGCCGGCGGGCCAGCGGATGCCGGGGGTTGCGCCGAGCGTCCAGAATGCCGGCCAGCTTCCCAGCCGCGTGTCAATCCGCGCGCGCATCTCGAACTTGCCGTAGGTGAACTCGCGCAGCCGGCGCGATGTGATGCTCGCGGAAGTGTAATCAATCCACTCGCGGCTGGTTTGCCAGCCTCTGCCGTCTGCGACGAATCGCGGATTGGGCTTGTGCTCCCGCCGCGCCTCGATGACGAGCAGGCCGTTCGTGCAAAAGGCGTTCTCCGGTTGATACCATTGCAACTCATTGTTGCGCACGAAACCGCGCTCGTAATTCCAGTTCGCCGGGTTGGGCGGGCCGTTCTTGTTGAATTCATCGTGCCAGACCAGTTTGGTGCGGTTGGTGGCGCAGCCCGTGGCGAGGGCTGCGAGTAAAATGACAAAGAATAGCGATTGGGTTTGTCTGCTCATCAAATTCAAAATAATTAAGCCATGAAAAGCGCGGCTTGCAAATCTAATCAATCAGGCGCATTTTTAGCTGTCGGATGAAAATGACTGCGAACCAAACCAAGCGCGCCGCGTTGAGCGATTACATCGTGACTGACCGGGAAATTCTCGGCGGCGAACCGGTGTTTCGCGGCACGCGCGTTCCGGTGGCGTCGCTGTTCGAGCATCTGGAAAGCGACTGTTCGCTGGATGAATTTCTGGAAAATTTCCCGACCGTGATCCGCGCCGCGGCGGTGGCTGTGCTGACAGAACACCAACAATTACAGGACATCACTTGGGCCTCGCGCCAGAAATCCAACTGAATTCACCTTATGCCAATCACGCTTGATGAGATTGTCGAAGAAACCCGGCACTGGCCGCCGGAACGGGTCGGCGAACTGCTTGACCGCCTGACGGAAGACCTGCACACCAGCGACCCGGAAATTGAAGCTGCGTGGAAAACCGAGATTGACCGGCGCATCGAAGAAATCCAAAGCGGCAAGGTCAAAGGCATTCCCACCGAAGAAGTCTCCGCCCGCATCCGCAAAATCCTCGAGCGGTGAAGCCGCATATTTTTCATCCCGATGCGGGTGAAGAATATGCCCGCGCCGTGGAATACTACGCCGCCATCACCCTTGGACTTGGCAGCCGCTTTCACGACGAAATCGAACGTCTCATCCGCGAAGTCCGCCGCCAGCCCGAACGCTTCCCTCGGTTCAGTCCGCCGGCGCAACGCGCTTTAGCCCGCAAGTTTCCTTACTCGGTAGTTTATCTGGAACAACCGGATCGCGTGTGGATTGTCGCCGTCATGCACGCCAAACGGCGCCCCGGTTACTGGCGCGAACGACTCGGTTGAAAACGCGCCGGCAAAACAACCCACCGTAGTATTTGGTTTGTTTGCCAACAACAATGTCATTTCAATTTGGCCACGATTGAACCAAGGTTTTTTTTGGAAGAATCCGAATCACGGGTGCGATGCGGATTTTATTATTTGGGCGGCGCGGCAGCGTCGCCCTATATTCTATTTATTTGTTTTTGATAAGGTCGTATCTTCGTAAGCTATAAATTCACCCAAATCGTCATAGATTGTTTTTTTATAGTTATCCATCGAAAACCTAGCCCCAGAATCATGGAAATCAGCGCAATCTAATATGTTGTCCCCGCCAGAATCTATACAAAACCTGCCGCCATCTTTGGCGTCTATATTTAACTGCCAAAACGGGTCGCCACGGCTGAACAAAGTAATTTTGAAATCCCAGTCTGCATTTGTTTCAAATTTGATTTCTGCTACGTTTATGCTTTCTTCCGAAATTATGGCGGGTGGAAGACTTTGATAATCTGAAACAACTGAATCACCTTTCCGGTCGGCCACTTTTTTCAACATATTGATAAATGTCGTGATGGTGTAATTGAAACACTGAATGGAGTTTTTGTATTCAGCCTGTTTCGCTTTTAAGTGATTGTCTTTATCAATTTGTTCTGAAGCACGTTTTTCCATCACTTTTGATCT